>JALYPW010000141.1 GCA_030856145.1 Chloroflexota bacterium
GGCCCTTGCCGTTCTCGGCCGGAGCCCCGACCGCCGCCTTGCCGGCCCGCCCGGCCCGAGACGCGCCGTCGGGACCCGCTCCGGCGCTCGCCGGTTCGCGGCGCATCGAGGCGGCTGCGGTCGTGCCGAACCACCGGGCAGAGCCGGTCATCGGCCCGATCAGTTGCTTGAGTCGGAGGTTGAACGCGAGCATCAGCCCGATCGCGAAGATCGCAAGGCACAGGATGAACGCGCCCGGGCTCGTCAGGAGCGGCTCGAGGAATCCGGCCAGGAACCGGCCGATCCGACCACCCCCGCGATCGGTCCCGAACCAATTGAGCTCGAGGATCTCGAACGCCCCGAGGAACCCGACGAACGCGATAGCGACGCCGCCGATCGTGGCCCCCCAGCCGGAGTTGGGATTCCGGCCCGGACCCCACTCGAGGTACCAGCCGGCGCCGAGGAGCAGGAACGGCAGGAGCCAGCGCCCGGTCTCGAACCACGGTGCGATCGAATCGCGCCACCAGTCGGTCAGGGCGCCCTGGCCGGGCAATGCGAGGGCGATCAGGGTCACCGCCCCGAGGACAAGGAAAAAGATCCCGACGATCGACCGAGCCACCTCCGGACCGACCGACGGGAACGCGATCCGGGGCAGCTTCGGGCCCGGGCTGGTCTTGCGCCGCGGGCTCGCACGACGCGCCGGCGTCCGTCGCTTCTGGGTCACCCTAGACCTCGACCACGACCGGGAAGACCATCGGGCGGCGCTTCGTCTGCTCGTACAGGAAGCGCGACACGCCGTCCTTGATCTGGCTCTTCAGGAGGGCGATCTCGCTGATGTGGTTGCCCGGATTGGCGATCGCCTTCAGGATCCGTTCGATCGCCTCGTCCATCATCGGGTCCTTCTCGTTCTGGTGGACGAAGCCGCGGGTGATGATCTCGGGCCGGCCGACCACATTGCCGGTCTGCTTGTCGATCGTGACCACGACCATGAACATCCCGTCGTTGGCGAGCGACTTGCGGTCGCGCAGGACGACCTCGCCGACCTCGCCGACCGACAGCCCGTCGACGTAGACGTAGCCGGCCGGGACGGAGGTGCCGCGTCGGGCGACGCCGTCGGTGTCGATCTCGATCGGCTGGCCGTTCTCGATGATGAAGACGTTCTCCGGGGCAACGCCCGTCTCGATCGCGAGGCGGCCATGCTGGACCTGCATCCGGAACTCGCCGTGCATCGGGATGAAATACTTGGGCTTGGTCAGCCCGAGCATGAGCTTCAGCTCTTCCTGGCTGGCATGGCCGGACACGTGGGCCCGCTTGATCGTGTGGTAGAAGACGTTGGCGCCGGCCTTGAACAGGTTGTCGATGGTCCGGCTCACGTATTCCTCGTTGCCGGGGATCGGGCTGGCGCTGACGATGACCGTGTCGCCGGGCTGGATCTCGACGAAGCGATGGTCACGGTTGGCCATCCGGGCGAGACCGGCCATCGGCTCACCCTGGGCGCCGGTCGTGCAGATCACGAGCCGGTCGGCCGGGACCTCGTTGAGCTTGTCCTTGGCCACGATCATCGACGGGTCGTAGGTCAGGTAGCCGAGATCGGTCGCGATCCGGAAGTTCTGCTCCATCGATCGGCCGATGACGACGGTCTTGCGCTTGAAGGCGGCGGCCGCGTCGAGAACCTGCTGGACACGGGCGATGTTGCTGGCGAAGGTCGCGACGATGACCCGTCCCTGGAGCGGCTCCATGATCTCGCGGAACGCCTCGCCGACGGTCCGCTCCGAGGGTGTGTAGCCGGGATTCTCGGCCCGGGTCGAGTCGGACAGGAGGCAGACGACGCCCTCGGCGCCGAGCTTGGCGAGGATCGCGAAGTCGGAGAGCTTGCCGTCGACCGGGGTGTGGTCGAACTTGAAGTCGCCGGTGTGGACGATGACACCGGCCGGGGTCCGCAGGGCGATGCCCATCGCGTCCGGGATCGAGTGACCGATCCGGAACGCGACCACGCCGAACGGGCCGATCTGGACCTCGTCGCCGGGCTCGAGAGCGAGGATCGGGTTGTTGTGGAGCTTGTGCTCCTTGATCTTGTTGCCGAGCAGGCCCCGGGCGAGGGTCGAGGCATAGACCGGCACGCCCGGGAACTCGGGCAGCACGTACGGCAGGGCGCCGACGTGGT
>JALYPW010000167.1 GCA_030856145.1 Chloroflexota bacterium
GCCAGAGCCCGTCGCCGAGCCCGAGCCCGAAGCGGTCGCCGAGCCCGAGCCCGAAGCGGTCGCCGAGCCCGACAACAAGGAGTCGTCGCCCGCCTGACCGCGGTCGCCGCCCTCGGACACACGCGAACGACCCGCCGTCGGCGGGTCGTTTCGATTCCTTCACCGAAACCCGCCCGCGATCCCGCATCCGGCCACGACAATTCGGCGAATCATGGTGCAGGACAACCGCCCGAATCCACCCGACCGGACCATTCCGGGGGACCCGTTCGAGTGGCGTGCGCGGGCAGGGCTCCGTGCTAGCATGGCCTTCCGGAGCGCTCGCGAGAACGCTCAGACCGGACCGCAGATTCGAGACTCGATGGACCGCTTCGACAAGTTCACGGATCGCGCGCGCAAGGTCCTGACGCTTGCTCAGGACGAGGCGCAGCGTTTCAACCACAACTACATCGGCACGGAGCACCTGCTCCTGGGTCTCGTCCGCGAGGGCGAGGGCGTGGCGGCGCGCGTCCTCGAGAACATGAACGTCGAGCTGGCCAAGGTCCGGACGGCCGTCGAGTTCATCATCGGTCGCGGCGATCGACCGGTTGTCGGCGAGGTCGGACTGACCCCCCGCGCCAAGCGCGTGATCGAGCTCGCGATCGACGAGGCGCGTCGACTCGGCCATAACTACATCGGCACGGAGCACCTCCTTCTGGGACTGGTTCGGGAAGGCGAGGGCATCGCCGCCGGTGTCCTCGAGTCGCTCGGCGTGAACCTCGACAAGGTCCGCCACGAGGTGATCCGGGTCCTGTCCCAGAGCTCGTCGGCCGGCCCCGCCCAGGAGACGAAGCGGGCAAGCAAGACGCCGACCGTCGACCAGCTCGGGATCAACCTCACCGAACTCGCTCGCCAGGGCAAGCTCGATCCGGTCATCGGTCGTGACAAGGAGATCGAGCGGGTCATCCAGATCCTGTCACGGCGCCAGAAGAACAACCCCGCCCTGATCGGCGAGCCGGGCGTCGGCAAGACCGCGATCGCCGAAGGCCTGGCTCACCGGATCGTCGCCGGCGACGTGCCGGAGACCTTGCTCAACAAGCGCGTCCTGACCCTCGACATCGGTTCACTCGTGGCCGGCACGAAGTACCGGGGCGAGTTCGAGGAGCGCCTGAAGAAGATCATCGAGGAGCTCCGCAACACGAACGACGCGGTCCTCTTCATCGACGAGCTCCACACCCTGGTCGGGGCCGGGGCCGCCGAGGGCGCGATCGATGCCGCCAACATCCTGAAGCCGCCGCTCGCCCGGGGCGAGCTCCAATGCATCGGCGCCACGACCCTCGATGAGTACCGCAAGTACATCGAGCGCGATGCGGCCCTCGAGCGACGCTTCCAGCCAGTCATGGTCGAGGAGCCGACGCTCGAGCAGACGATCGACATCCTGATGGGCATCCGCGAGCGCTACGAGCAGCACCACAAGGTCACGATCACGGACGATGCCGTCAAGGCCGCCGCCGACCTGTCGACCCGCTACATCACGGACCGCCACCTGCCGGACAAGGCGATCGACCTGATCGACGAGGCCGCCTCGCGCGTCCGCCTCCGCCATGCGTCCGCGCCGCCCGCCCTGCGTGAGGCCCAGAAGAACCTCGACAAGGTGACCAAGGAAAAGGACGCGGCGATCAACAACCAGGAGTACGAGGAGGCCGCCCGCCTGCGCGAGGCCGAGGCCACGTCCCGCGAGAACGTCGACAAGCTCCGCGCCGAGTGGCAGGCCCAGGTCTCGAGCGACCAACCGACCGTCGACGAGGAGGAGATCGCCCAGGTCGTCGCGATGTGGACGGGCATCCCCGTGACCCGGATCGCGGCCGAGGAGTCGGAGCGGTTGCTCCACATGGAAGAGGTCCTCCACGGCCGGATCATCGGTCAGCAGGAGGCGATCGAGGTCGTGGCCAAGGCCGTCCGTCGCGCCCGCGCCGGCCTCAAGGATCCGAAGCGCCCGATCGGCTCGTTCATCTTCCTCGGCCCCACCGGCGTCGGCAAGACCGAGCTCGCCAAGGCCCTCGCCGAGTTCATGTTCGGCAGCGAGGACGCGCTGATCAAGATCGACATGAGCGAGTTCATGGAGCGCCACAACGTGTCGCGGCTCGTCGGCGCGCCCCCCGGCTACGTCGGGTTCGACGAGGGCGGACAGCTGACCGAGGCGGTCCGCCGCAAGAACTACTGCGTCGTCCTGCTCGACGAGGTCGAGAAGGCCCATCCGGAGGTCTTCAATATCCTCCTCCAGATCCTCGAGGACGGGCACCTGTCGGACGCCAAGGGCCGCCGCGTCGACTTCCGCAACGCGATCATCATCATGACCTCGAACCTCGGAGCGAAGCAGCTTCAGACGAACTCCTCGCTCGGCTTCCGGGACCGCGGCGGCAGCGCCGAATCGCAGGCCCAGACCTCGTATGAGCTGATGAAGGAGAAGGTCGCCAACGAGTTGAAGCAGAACTTCCGGCCGGAGTTCCTGAACCGGATCGACGCGACCGTTGTCTTCCGATCCCTGACGGTCGAGGAGATCACCCAGATCGTCGACCTGATGCTTCTCCGCGTGAAGGACCAGCTCCGCGCCCAGCAGATGGGCCTGGAGGTGACCCAGGCCGCCAAGGAGCACATCATCAAGCTCGGGTACGACGTGGCCTACGGCGCCCGACCCCTGCGCCGCGTGATCCAGAACATGATCGAGGACGTTCTCGCCGAGCATCTCCTGCTCGGCAAGTACGAGCCGGGCACGACGATCGTGGTCGACCGTGACCCGGAGGCCGGCCTCGACATCCATGCCGCCGAGCCGCTGACCCCGGTCGAAGCCTGATCTCCGGCCGCCCCGACCGCTCGCGATGAGCAAGGCGTCCGGCCGACCGCAGACCCGCTACGTCTGCCAGTCCTGCGGCGAGTCATTCCTGCGCTGGGAAGGGCAATGCCGTGCCTGCTCGGCCTGGAATAGCCTCGTCGAGACCCAGGTCCGGTCGGAGCCGCGGCCAGCGCGGGCCGGAGGGACGACCGCAGGTGCCGGCCTCGGCGGCGCCACGGCCACCCGCTTGTCCGACGTCGGCGAGCCAGATCGAGCGCGCCTGCCGGTCGGGATCGGGGAGCTCGACCGGGTCCTCGGCGGCGGGCTCGTCCCGGGTTCCGTCGTCCTGCTCGGCGGTGAACCCGGGATCGGCAAGTCGACGCTTCTCCTGCAGGCCGCTGCGGGGATCGCCGCCCTCGTCGGGCCCGAGCGCGTGCTGTATGCGACGGGCGAGGAATCGGCCGCCCAGGTCCGGCTCCGGGCCGACCGCCTCGGCCTGCTCGCCGGCGACGGCGGCGGGATCGGGATCGTGACCGAGTCCTCGATCGATCGCATCGCCGACGTTGTCGCGCAGCACTCGCCGCGGCCGGCCCTGCTCGTGGTCGACTCCGTCCAGACCGCGACCGTCGACGACCTCGATGGGCCGGCCGGCAGCGTCGGCCAGGTCCGCGCGGCGGCCCTTCGTCTCATGGAACTGGCGAAGCCGTCGGGGATCGCGGTCGTCCTCGTCGGGCATGTCACGAAGGACGGCTCGATCGCCGGCCCCAAGACGCTCGAGCACCTGGTCGATGCCGTCCTGACCCTCGAGGGCGAGCGCTACGCCGCGATCCGTCTCCTGCGGGCGACGAAGAATCGATTCGGGTCGACCGAGGAGGTCGGCGTGTTCGAGATGGGCGAGGCCGGGATGGCCGAGGTCTCCGACCCGGCCCGGGCCTTCCTCGCCGACCACGACGGTCCGGCGCCGGGCAGCGTCGTCGCGCCGACCCTCGAGGGATCGCGGCCGCTCCTCGTCGAGGTCCAGGGGCTCGTCGCCCCCGGTCCGGGTGGGACGCCTCGCCGAACGGCCAGCGGCGTGGACATAAACCGGGTCGCCCTCCTCGTGGCGGTCCTTGCCCGGCGAGCCGGCGTCGGCCTGGCCAGCCACGACATCTATGTCAACCTCGCGGGCGGCCTGGCGGTCGACGAGCCGGGGCTCGACCTGCCGCTTGCCATCGCTCTCGCCTCCTCCCTCCGCGACCGGCCGGTCACGGCCGCGACGGTCGCGATCGGCGAGGTCGGACTGCTCGGTGAGCTGCGCTCGGTCATCGGCCTCGAGCGCCGGCTGCGCGAGGCGGCCCGGCTCGGCTTCGCCCGGGCGATCGTCCCGCGACCCGGCCGCGGTCCAGCCCTGCCGACCGTGGCCGGCCTCGAGATCGTCGCGGTCGGCAGCCTGCGCGAGGCAATCGAAGCCGCCCTGACGAGCGGTTCCGGCGAGGCTCGGCGCGTGGCGACGACCTCGGCGCGATGCTAGGCTACGGCGTCTCCGACGTGCCCGAGGGGGTGTGCGTCCGCCCCGCGAAGGACGACGCGAGGAAACCTTGATCCGCAACATCCGCCTGCTCGGTGCAGCCATCGGTGGCCTCGTCGGGCTTGCCCTCGCCGCATCGGCCCGACTCTTCGAGGAATCCCCGACGGGTGGCTGGCTGCTCGTCGCATGGGTCGTCGCGTGGGTCGTGGTCGGCTTCGCGATCCTGCCCTACCTGACGGTCGTCCCCGCGGGCTGGCTGATCCGCCAGATCGAGCAGCTGTCCACGGCCGAGTTCGTGACCGCCACCGCCGGGCTCCTGATCGGCCTCCTGATGGGCCTCCTCCTCGGGCTTCCGCTGGCCGCCTTCCCGGCCCCGCTCGGAACGTGGCTGCCGCTCGGGGTCTCGCTGTTCCTCGGCCTCGGCATGCTCGGCCTGACCGTGGCCAAACGCGAGGACCTCCTGATCGCGGCGGAGGCCATCGGGATCGTCCGCCGGCCATCTGCCGACGGCGCGGCCGCCCCGACCAGCGGCGACCCCCACATCGTCGTCGACACGAGCGCGATCATCGATGGCCGGATCGCCGAGATCGTCGAGTCGGGCTTCATCTACGGAACGCTCGTCGTCCCCAAGTTCGTGCTCGACGAGCTCCAGCACATCGCCGACAGCTCGGACACGCTCCGGCGCAACCGCGGCCGACGGGGCCTCGAGATCCTGGCGAAGATGCAGAAGGACTCGCCGACCCCGATCGAGATCGTCGACGAGCCGGTCCCGGACGTCGCCGAGGTCGATGCCAAGCTGGTCGCCCTTGCCCGGGTCCGGAGCAAGGCCATCTTGACGAACGACTACAACCTCAACCGGGTCGCCGAGCTGCAGGGCGTCCGGGTCCTGAACATCAACTCGCTGGCGAACGCCGTCAAGCCGGCCGTCCTGCCCGGCGAGGAGCTCCGGGTCCGGGTGATCCAGGAGGGCAAGGAGGCGGGCCAGGGAGTCGGATTCCTCGACGACGGGACGATGATCGTCGTGGAGGGCGGTGTCCGCTACATCGACAAGGACCTCGACGTGACCGTCACGCGCGTCCTCCAGACCGTGGCCGGGCGCATGATCTTCGCCCAGCCGCGCCTCGATTGAGCGAGCTCACCCGGGGCGCGACGGTGGATCCGGCACGGGCGGGCGAGCCGCCGTTCGCGGACGCGATCGTGGTCGCCGCCGGCACCTCGAGCCGGATGACCGGCCTCGACAAGCTCGATTCGGTCGTCGGCGGGCGGCCGCTGCTGGGCCATGCCCTCCAGTCGATTGCCGCGGCTCCGGAGGTCCGACGGATCATCCTGGTGACGAGCGACGAGCGAATCCAGGCGATCTCGCACGCGGACTGGTTGCCGCCGAAGGTCGAACTCATGGTCCGCGGCGGAGAGCGACGCCAGGAGTCCGTCTGGCGCGGGTTCGAGCACCTGCTGGCGAACAGGCCGACCGACGGCGGCGCCGAGCCGGCCGTTGTGCTCATCCATGACGGGGCGCGGCCGCTCGTTCCAGCGGCGCTCGTCTCGGCCGTGGCCCGGGCGGCGCTAGCC
>JALYPW010000178.1 GCA_030856145.1 Chloroflexota bacterium
CACCCTGGCAGCGCGGACAGGCCTGGACGTTGACCATCTGGCCGAGCATCGTCTGGCGGACGCTCCGGACCTCGCCGCGGCCGCCGCAAGCCGGGCACGTGACCGGCGATGTGCCGGACTTGGCACCGTTGCCCGAGCACGTCTCGCACCGGCCGAGGACCTCGAACTCGATCTCCTTCTCGGTCCCGCCGACCGCCTCCTCGAAGCCGATCCGGAGGTCGTAGCGGAGGTCGGAGCCGGGCTGGGGCCGGCCGCGCCGCGCAGCATTCGCCTGAGCGCCGCCGAAGAACGCGTCGAAGATGTCGCTGAAGCCGCCGAAGCCGAAGTCGCCCTCACCGGCCCCGTTGCCACCGAGCCCGGCCCGGCCGAACGTGTCGTAGCGCTGTCGGCGCTCGGGGTCGGAGAGGATCTGGTACGCCTCGTTGATCTCCTTGAAGCGTTCCTGGGCCACGGGCTCGGTGTTGACGTCCGGGTGCCACTGCTGGGCGAGCTTGCGAAACGCCTTCTTGATGTCGGCGTCGGTCGCGGCGCGTTCGACGCCGAGGACGGTGTAATAGTCGAGTTCGGTGGCCATCTGCGCGGCGAAGTCTACGGGAGGGAGGCTGACCGGGCGACGGCGCGCCGACCGGGCTCGCTACGATGGCGCGATGACGGACCTGCCGCGCCTGACGGTCGCCCTCACGTTCGACCACGACTCGATCTCCGACGGCGTCCGGCGCGGCGACTCGGCGGTCAAGCTGTCGCACGCCGAGTTCGGCGTCCGGGTCGGTGCGCCCCGGATCCTCGCCCTTCTGGCTGATCGCGGGATCGCATCGACCTGGTTCGTGCCCGGCCACACCCTCGAGACGTTCCCGGCATCGACCGAAGCGATCCTGGCCGGCGGCCACGAGATCGGCTGCCACGGATGGTTCCACGAAGACTACGCGACGCTCTCGACCGACCAGACCATCGAGAGCCTCGCGCGCCAGCGCGACGCCGTGGCAACGGTCACCGGGTCCAGACCGCGGGGCTGGCGAGCGCCGTACTGGTCGCTCGACGCGTGGACGCTCGAGCTCGCCCACGAGGCGGGCTTTGCGTACGACTCGTCCCTGATGGCCGACGACTACCGCCTGTACCGGGTCCGGTTCAACGATTGGCATTCGGTGAAGGAGGGCTCGTCGTTCGGTCCTGAGTCGGAGCTCGTGGAAGTCCCGGTCTCGTGGTCTCTTGACGACTGGCCCCACTTCGAGCCGGCAGCGAACGGCGGCCGCGACGGCTTGAGCGCGCCGTCGAAAGTCCTCGAGATCTGGACGGACGAGCTCCGTTATGCGCACGCGCATGCTCCGGGCGGCCTGCTGACGATCACGATGCATCCCGAGTGCATCGGGCGCGGCCACCGGATGGCGATGCTGGAGCGGTTCATCGACGCGGCGGCTTGCCTCGAAGGGGTGGTCTTCGATCGCCTTGATCGTTACGTCGAGGGCTGGCTGACGAGGAACGGCAAACAGGTCACCTTCCCCGATTGACCCGAGTTGCTGCCGCCTGATGCCGGGCGGTCGTCCGAGTTCGAACGCTCGGGACAAGATGCCCCGTTCCGGCCGATCGGCCGACTTCGGCGTCCCACTTCGGCGTCCGACTTCGGACGAGCTCGCGAAACGGGAGTCGTTGTCGACGGCGTTCGCTTTCGGACTACTCCGCCGCAAGCCCGACGGCCAGCACGAGAGCCTCGCGAAGCATCGGCTGGGTGAGGCGGCCCGTGAACGTGTTCTGCTGGCTCGGATGATACGAGCCGACGACGACGAACCGGCCGGCGCCCGCCACCGCCCCGTGCCCGAATTTCGGCCGCGGCCGCGCGTCGTCTCCGGTCAGCGCCGCGATCGTCCGGAAGCACGCCTCCCAGGCGATCGCCCCGAGCGCCACCAGAACTCGCACATCGGCCAGCAGCGCCAGCTCACGGACGAGGAACGGCTGGCACGTCGCCCGCTCCTCGGGCGTCGGCTTGTTGGCCGGCGGGGCGCAGCGCACGGCGGCCGCGATGTACGCGTTGTGAAGCGCGAGCCCGTCTCCTGCCCGGCGCCCCACCGGCTGGTTGGCCAAGCCCACGGCGTGCATCGCCGCGAACAGGAAGTCGCCCGAGGCATCGCCGGTGAAGACCCGCCCCGTTCGGTTGCCGCCGTGCGCCGCAGGAGCCAGGCCGATGATCAGGATCCGCGCCGCCGGATCGCCGAACCCGGGCACGGGCCGGCCCCAGTACGTCTCGTCGCGGAATCGGGCGACCTTCTCGACGGCAACGAGCTCGCGCCAGGCGACGAGCCGCGGACACGCTCGGCAGGCCACGATCTCCGCGGTCAGGGCGGCAAGCGCCTCGGAGCGGACGGATTCGGACGGGGACACGCCCCGAACCCTACTTGAGCAGGAGCTTGTCGAGCCGCTTCTCGACGATCATCAGCCCGATGATCCCCATGATCGCCAGGTACACGACGTGGAAGAGCAGCGACCACTCCAGGTGGCCGACGACGAGCGACCGGAGCAGGTCCACTCCCTGGTAGAGCGGGGTGAGCTGGACCACGACCCGGATCGCGTCGGGGTACGCATCGAGCGGGTAGAACGTGCCGGAGAACAGGAAGAGCGGCAGGATCACGAGCTGGATCAGGTCGAAGTCCTGCCAGGTCCGCATGAACGATGTCGCCGCCATCGCGATCGCCCCGAACGCGAACCCGATGAGGAGTGCCGCCGGCACCGCAAGGATGATCCAGGGCGAGACGATCAGGCCGAGCACCGCCATCACGATGGTGAAGGCGATCGCGTAGATCCCACCCCGGATCAGGGCCCAGATCAGCTCGCCCACTGCGACGTCGCCCGGCGACAGCGGCGTCGACAGGATCGACTCGAACGTCTTGCTATAGCGCAGCTTGAAGAAGAAGTTGAACGTCCCCTCCATCACCGCGCCGTTCATGGCAGCGCTCGCGAGCAGCGCCGGGGCGACGAACAGCTGGTACGAGATCGGCTGGCCGCCCGGCCCGTTCACCGTCCCGATGAGTGCGCCGAGCCCGAACCCGATCGAGCCGAGATAGAAGAGCGGCTCGAAGAAGCCCGACAGGATGACGATCCAGCCGTGGCGGTAGACGAGGATGTTGCGTTCGACGAGGTACCGCGCCCGGCGGCTCCCGAGGGTGAACAGGCCCGACAGCGGGAGCGACGAGGCGGTCATCCCCGCACCAGCCGGGACTCGACCGTCCGGTAGGCGAGCACCGTCCCGATCGTGACGATCGCCACCAGGATCGCGACATGGGCGATCGCCCGAACGGGATCCGCCGCGATCGTCCCGAGCGCGAGCTGGCGACTCAGCTCGACCCCGTGCCAGAGCGGCGACAGCCACGCGACCGGCTCGATGACGTCGGGCAGGTTCGAGATCGGGAAGAACGTGCCCGAGAACAGGAACAGCGGCGTGATCCCGAAGCGGAACAGGGCGTTGAACTTCTCCATCGTCCTCTGGGTCGCCGTGAACGCCATGATCGGCGCCGCAAAGGCCATCCCGGTCAGGACCGCGGCCGGTATCGCGAGCAGGACAAGGGGTGACGCGGCGGCCCCGAACAGGGCCATGACGATCGTGAAGATCGCGGCGATCGTGGTCAGCCGGATCGCGATCCAGGTCAGGTTGCCGACGACGATGTCGCGGGCCGACACGGGCGTCGCGTACATCGCGTGAAACGTCTTCTGCCAGGAGAGCCCACCGATGACCGGA
>JALYPW010000202.1 GCA_030856145.1 Chloroflexota bacterium
CCTCGAGGTCGTGTCCTGGCTCGCCTGCCGGCTGCCCGATCGGGCGGTCGTAGCCCTGGCCGACGTGGTCGGCTGGCTCTGGTACAAGGTCGCCCCGGCCCGGGCCGCCCAGGCGCGCCGGAATCTCGGGCGCGTTGCCGCGGTCCTCGACGAGCACGAATCCGGGAGCGTGCGTATTCGGGCGGCTGCGCGCGACCCGCGCGCCCTTGAGCGCCTCGTCGTCTCGGCCTTCCGCCACGACGCCCGCTACTACCTCGAGGTGCTGCGCGTTCCCAGCCTGACCCCGGCCATCTTCGACCGTCAGGTCATCGTCGAGACGCCCGAGACCGTCGAGGCCGCGTTCGCCGGTGGTGCGGTGATCTTCGTGTCCGCCCACCTCGGTCCGATCGAGCTGCCCGGCCTGTACCTCGCGCACCGCTCCGGGCGGACGTTCGTCGCGCCGATGGAGACGGTCGACGACCCGCCCCTCCAGGCCTGGTTCGAGCGGACCCGTGGCTCGCTCGGAGTCCGAATCGTCGGCCTGCGGGCGGCCCGGCGGGCGCTCCAGGCGGCGCTCAAGGCCGGCGAGCCGGTCGGAATCGTGGCCGACCGGGACATCGCCGGCGGCGGCATGCCGATCGAGCTGTTCGGGTCGCCTGCTCCGTTGCCCATCGGACCGGCCCTCGTCGCGATCGAGAGTGGCGCCCCGCTCTACGCCGTGGGGGTCCGGCGGCTGGCCGACGGGCGTGTGGCAGGCCGGCTGCTGCCGATCCGGATCGCGACCGACGGAACCCGCCGGGAACGGATCTCGGCCACGCTCCGGGCAATGGCCGTGGCGTTCGAGTCGCTGATCACCGACGCTCCCGAACAGTGGTCGGCCGTGTTCTTCCCGATCTGGCCGGACCTCGCGAGCGAGGCCGCCACCGAGGGCCCGGAGCCCGCGATCGACGAGGGCGCGCCGTGACCGACCGCCTCGGCCGGGCAGACCTGCACATCCACACCCAGGCCTCCGACGGCATCGATCCGATCGCGACGATCCTCGACCATGTCGAGCGCTCGACCGATCTCGACGTCATCGCGATCACCGATCACGAGCGGATCGACGCTGCCCTCGCCGCCCGAACGATGGCTCGCGAGCTCGGCCATCGGGCCGAGATCGTCGTCGGCGAGGAGGTCTCGACGCTCGGGGGCCATCTCCTCGGGCTGTTCCTGACCGAGCGCGTCCGGCCGCTGCGCAGTCTGCGTACGACGATCGCGGAGATCCACGAGCAGGGCGGCCTCGCGATCCCCGCCCATCCGCTCGTCCCCTACCCGCTGTGCGCCCAGGGCTGGGTCCTGCGTCGCTTGGTCGCGGAGCGCGACCCGCGCGTCCGGCCGGACGCGATCGAGGCCTTCAATCCGACGATGCTCGGCCGGCCGTGGCATGGCCGCGTGGTCCGCTTCGCCGACGAGCACGGCCTCGCGACTGTTGGCAACAGTGATGCCCATGCCGCTCTCGCGGTGGGCACCGGCTGGTCGACGTTCCCCGGCCGAACCGCCGACGACCTGCGGGCGGCGATCGAGGCGGGCACGACCCACCAGCACGGGTCGTTTCACGGGACCGGGCGCCAATTCGCGACGTTCGGCGGCCAGCTCCGGAAATACAGCCGCGATGCCCGGGCCGCGATCCGGGCGACCGTGTATCGCGACGGCACCGGGCGCGACCTCGGCTATCCCGGCGGGCGCCATCGTCCCCCCCGGTTCGACGAGGAGTGGCGCGCCCGCCCTGAGCCGGCCGCGCCGGATCCGCCACGGGACTCCGGCGAAGCGCAGAATCGCGATCGATGAAGATCGGCCTCGTCTCCCCGTATGTCTACCCGGTCCCGGGCGGTGTCACCCAGCACGTCCGGTACCTGTACGAGAACCTCCGTCTGCGCGGCCACGACGTCCGGATCCTGACCTCGTCGCACGGCCTCCAGCGGGCGTCCGAGGGCGACATCATCCGGATCGGGAAGGGTTTCTCGATGCCGGTCAACGGCTCGGTCGGCACGATCACCCTGTCGCCCCGGTTCGTCTCGCAGGTCCGGGCGATGCTCGAGCGCGAGCAGTTCGATCTGCTCCACTTCCACGAGCCGTTCGTGCCGTTCCTGTCGCCGATCATCCTGCGTCTGTCGACGAGCGTGAACGTCGCCACCTTCCATGCCTATGGCGGCTTCTCGCCGTCGTACGAGTTCGGAAGCAAGGTCATGAAGGGCGAGGCGGCCCGTCTCCACGGCCGGATCGCGGTCAGCGGCGCGGCCAAGCACTTCATCGACCGCTACTTCCCGGGCGAGTACAAGGTCATCCCCAACGGCGTGGACGTCGACCGGTTCCGGCGGGCGATCCCGCTCGCGCGCTGGCAGGACGGGGCCCGGAACATCCTGTTCGTCGGCCGGTTCGAGCCGCGCAAGGGTCTCCTCGAGCTCCTCAAGGGCTTCCGGATCCTGCGCAAGACCGGCTGCGAATGCCGCCTCCTCGTCGTCGGGACCGGGCCCCTCGGCAAGGAGGCTCGACGCTACATCGCCACCCGCCGGCTGAAGGGCGTCGAATTCCTCGGCCGGGTCAGTGACGAGGAGAAGGCTCAGCTCTTCCGGACGGCCGACGTGTATTGCTCACCCGCGACCGGCGGAGAGTCGTTCGGGATCGTGCTCCTCGAGGCGATGGCCGCAGGGACCGCGATCGTCGCGTCCGACATCCACGGCTACAAGGGCGTCGTCCGGCGCGGCCGCGAAGGCCTCCTCGTTCCGCCCAACGAACCCAAGCAGATCGCGGCGGCCATCGCCCGCCTGTTCAACGACGACGAGCTCCGCTCGGCGATGGGCGCCGCCGGCCAGGAGCGCGCCCAGGAGTTCAGCTGGGAACGGGTGACCGCCAAGGTCGACGACTACTACGGCCTCGTGATCCGACGGCTGGCCGCCCGTGGCGAGCTGCCCGAGGGCTTCCACGCGCAGATTCCGCCCTCACCCCGGCCGCCGGCCGGCCCAGCCGAGGCGGCACCCGCCGCGCCCGTGCCCGCCGCGCCTGCGCCATAGCTAGCCTGTGTCGCGACCCGAACCGTGCGACAGCTCGAGCGCATCCTGGCCCTCCGCCAGCCGCTCGGCCAGCGACAGGCGCCAGATCCACGCGGCGTAGCCCACGACCACCGCCAGGAACACCATCGACGCCGCCAGGAGCAGCGGCACAGGCCCGAGGAGCGTGACCGGGACCGTCGCGGCCACGTTGTTCACCGGGAACTGGAACGCGTAGAGGTAGGTCGGCAGGACGCCCTGGTAGACGTTGGCGATCGCGGTCGGCAGGGGCAGGGCGCTGAAGTTCGGGTACACCACGATGAACCAGCCGACGATCGCGACCATCGTCCCCGTCACGAACCGGCGGGCGTCGCGAGCGGTCGCGACGAAGGCCGCGATCAGACCGGCCGGGATCGCGAGCACGAGCACGATCGGCTCGACCGGGATGCGATCGAGAGTGATGAGCGGCACGTCGGGGACCACGAGCCGGATGCCGACGGTCAGGAAGATCGCGACGGCGGCAGTGATCGCGAGGGGCAGGAGGGCGCCGCTCGTCGCGCCCGCTTCCCGGTCCTGGACTGACCCTCGCTCGAGGATCGCTGCCTCCTCGCCGAGGCGCCCGAACTGGCGGACGACGACGATCACCGCCAATCCGACGATGAGGGCCATCGCCGCGGTCTGGGTCGTCAGCAGGAACTGGGGAATGATCGCGGGACAGGCCTGCGAGCCGGCGTTCGCCCTCTCGACCCCGACGAATCCGCACAGTGGCCGGTCGAAGAACCAGAACAGGGCTGGCCCGAGGACCGCAATTGCGGCCGAGATCCGGGCCAGGAGCCAGGTCCGGCGCGACGCGCCGTGCCACAGCTCGGACAGGAAGTAGGCGAGGGCCAGGATCAGGAACGGCAGGCTCGTGTAGTAGTGGTACTGGAACGCCGCCCGGTCGATCCGGGCCCAGGAGATCCACTGGAACGCGAACCCGATCATGATCAGCGCGAGCGGCAGGCTCCGCCGCTGGAACGCCTGCCACGCCGCGAAGCCCATCGCCGGCAGGCCCAGCCACCAGATCACGAGGTTGCCCGCGTCGTAGATCGCGGCGGTGGTGTTGCCGGCCAGGCCCTCCTGGTAGAACCAGACGGGCTTCAGGTCGAACAGCCAGGCCCACCACGGCGACGACGCAGCGTGCGGCGCGGTCAGGTTGTTGTGGTAGGCGTACATCGCGCCGGTCAGGTCGGTCAGGCTCTGGCCGGTGTGGCCGTTCGGCCACTCCCCGAACAGGCGGTGGTTGTCGATGAACGACCACGGGACGTACGACAGGACGTAGATCCCGACCGGCAGGGCCAGCAGGCAGGCGACCATCCAGACCGCCGGGGCTCCGAACCGCGAGCCGAGCCGGAGCCAGTCCGCGGATGGCGGCGGGGCCGCTGCCGGAAGCAGGGCGGCCAGGTCGTCGGCGGCGGGCGGCGGCGCGAACGGCCCGAACCCGACCCGACCGGCGACGACGAACCCGAGCCAGACGAGCGGGCCGAGGAGGAGCAACCCGATCGCCACCTCCATCGGGGTCGAGAACGGGATCGCGGACGTCGCTGCCGCGGCGACCGCACCCCCGACATCGCCCTCCGCTCCTGTCGCGACCACAGCCGGCTTCAGCGCGTTGCCGGTCGCGAGCAGGGCCACGATCCCGGCGCCGCCGGCGACGACCGGCGCCCCGACCGCGAACCGGATCTCGTCGAGCGACCAGGCAAGCGGGTGGAGGACGTTGGCGATGACCGCCACGACCGTCAGCCCGACCATGATCGCGACGAACGGCAGGTTGCCGAACCCGGAGCCGGCCGGGACGTTGATCGCGAGATAGCCGAGGACCGCGGTCAGCGCGATCAGGACCGCCACGGTCAGGAACCGCCCGAGCGCGCTCCGGACCAGGATCAGGATGCCCATCCCGGCGATCGCGTACAGGGCGACCCACTTCGAGGCGAGGGCAAGCCCCAGGAACACGCCGATCAGCGGCATCGCCAGCCAGAAGGCGCCACGTCGCTGCCACGCCCCGGTCCAGATCGCGGCGAACAGGGTGTAGGCCGCCACGATCCCGAGCCCGACGTACGCGTCGTTCATCCCGATCCGGGACTGGACGAAGAGCATCCCGTCGGCGGCGCACAGGATTGCCACGAGGATCGCCACGGACCGGCGCCGGAACAGGATTCGGGCCAGCAGGAACAGGACGCCGGCCATCAGGACACCGGCGATCACACCCGGCAGGCGCCAAGCGAACTCGTGCTGGCCGACGTCGACGGTCGCGACCGTCCCGGCGCCGTCGAACACGAGAATCTGCTGTCGATCATCGGTCGGGTACATCCGGGCGGCATCGATCGCCCACGTCGTCGGCTCGATCGGCAGCCGCGCGTCGGCGTACACCGAGCGGGCGTGCGGCTCGATCACGTAGACCGTCGACGCCGAGCCGTCCTGGGTCCGGCCGAGGACGTGGACCATCTCGGTGGCTGTGTCGTAGGCCACCCGCGTCACCGGTCCGGGCATCTCCATCGTCGCCAGCAGCGAGGGGCCGTCCTTCGCGGAATCGCCTGCGACGGCCACGATCGCGATCCGGCCCCGCTGGTCGGTTGCCGGATCCGGGTCGAGGGCGACGTACAGCTTGTCGTCCTCGAGCGTCACGAGCCCGAGGCCGCGTGCGGCGCCACCGAGATCGACGGTGTCCGTCAATGTCCCGCTCGAGGGATCGATCAGTTCCAGGCCGTTCGCGTCGGCCACCCCGACCTGGGGCAGCGACTCGATCGACAGGCCCGCCAGCCGTCCGTCGTCGATGGCCGCCTGGATGTCAGTTCGCTGCTGCGCGCCGCCGAAGCCAGCGACGACGAGGCGCTCCGCCGTTCCGTCCAGGCGCTCCAGGTAGGTGGCGGCCGAGCCGCCGAGGATCGTCGCGATCGCGCTCGCGGCCGCGGCCGGATCCTCGACCAGGCCGGGCGCGCTGACCAGGGTCGGGGCCGTCCCGGCCGACGTGATGTCCGTCGCCCCCTCGAGGCTGACCGTGGCCCGGATGGCGGCCGTGTCGGCGTCGAGCGTGATCACCCGG
>JALYPW010000205.1 GCA_030856145.1 Chloroflexota bacterium
CCCAAGGACATCACCCGAAGGGCATGGCGGCCCGCGGTCGGAACGGAGTCGACGAGCATCCCCAGGCTGCCGGCCCGAGCTGGGCCCTGTTCATTACGGTTGGAGGATCACGATGAAGCCGCGTTCAGTCTCGTTCCTGGCGGTTGCGACGAGTCTCGTCGTCGTGTTGTCGGCCTGCGCCGCGGCTGCGACGCCAAGTCCCGCAGCCTCGGTGGCTGCGTCGGTGGCTGCGTCGACGGCCGCCGGCGGGCCAATCTCGGTGGAATTGAAGGAGTGGTCGGTGACGCCGGCGAGCGTGACCGCCAAAGCTGGACCCATCACCTTCAATGTCAAGAACGCCGGGGCGGCCGTCCACGAGTTCGTTGTCGTCAAGACCGACCTCAAGGCAGAGGCACTCCCCGTCTCGGGCACCAAGATCGACGAGAGCGCGCTCACCCCGGTCGACGAGATCGAGGACATCGCGGTCGGCGCTACTCCGACACTCACGGTGACCCTGGCCGCCGGCCACTACGTGCTCCTCTGCAATATCGAGACCCACTTCGGCCTCGGCATGCGATCCGACTTCGACGTGAACTGACGCCGGGCAGAGTTCGTATCCCCGAACGACACCGTCCACAACGGCACGACGCGGCCTCGACACGTGTCGGGGGTCGATACGAACGAGGCCGGCCACGATGGGCCGGCCTCCTGGTCGGTTGCTGCTGACTGGTGGCTACGTGCTTGGCGGCCGTCAGGGCCGGCGGCGACCCGGCTTCCGTGCGAGCCCGAGGGCGATGAGCCCCAGGCCGGCGATGGATCCGAGGAGTGCCGCCAGTGCGCTGTCCTCGCCGCGCACTGCGGATGGGCCGGCCAGCGTGTCGGTCGGCGGGATCGTCACCTGCGGCCGCGTGGTCGCGATCGGCGCAGCTGTCCCCGTCGGGTCGGGCGTCGGCGGGGGTGGCGGCGCCTGGATCGTGAACCCGATTGCGTCGATCAGGTTGCCGTAGCTTTCGTTGCCGACGCCGCTCGAGACGGCCCGAAAAGCGAACCGTGTGCAGGTCTGGCCGGTCGGGACGACGTAGGCGCCGGTCGCCTCTCCCCAAGCGGTCTCGGCATCGGAGATGTCCGGGGAGACCGCGTCCCAGCCCGTGTCGCTCGTCACGTCGGCGACGGTCGCGTCGCCGATCAGGACCTTCATCACGTCGGTCGCGTCGCGGCCCCGATGCTGGAGTGTCCAGTTCAACGTCGAGCCGGGCGTCGTGACGACGTCCTGGTAGAGCGTCCCGGCGCTGTTCGCGTTGATCTCGGCGAAGCTCGTCCCTTCGTAGGCGGGCACGCCGAGAAAGCCGTCGCCCCAGACCTCGATCTGGTTCGCGCTGTCCGTCGTCGTCCCCGGCGGGACGAGGGAGGAGTCCATCAATGAAACATCGTTGGCAGCGACCCCGGGGACCTCGAAGCCGCCGTTGGCGAGGGACGAGTCCCCGCTGTCGCAGCCTGCCGCCGCGACGAGGGACGGGTGCGCCGCGACCGAGGCGACGAGGAGCGGGACGAAAAGCAGAGCGGCGGTGAGTCGTCGAGTACGCACGGGACCTCGTTTCGAGCGGAGTGATGTTCGCCCGACCATGCAGGATCAGGTGCGCCGACGCACCATGACGAAGGTCATGAAGGTGCCTGGTCCCTCGGGGCTATCCCGGAATACCTCGTTCGAACGCCTGGCGGCGCCGACCGTCAGTCGACGACGGTGTGGCTCTGCTCCCGCAGGAACTGGGCGACGTAGTACATCGACAGGCCGCTCTTGCCGGTCGAGCCCGAGCCCTTCCAGCCACCGAACGCCTGGACGCCCGGCCACGCACCGGTCGTCGCGCCGGCCCGCCGGTTGACGTACAGCACACCCGCCTGGGTGGTGTCGAGGAAGCGCTGGACCTCGCCCTCGTCCTCGCTGTAGACGCCCGCGGTCAGCCCGTAGACGGAATCGTTCGCCAGCCGGATCGCGTCTTCGAACGAGTCCACCGAGGCGACCGCGGTGAACGGCGCGAAGAGTTCGTCGCGGAACAGGCGATGGTCGGCCGGCAACCCGACGACGGTCGGCTCCACGTAGAACCCGCGGTCCATGCCGCGATCCGTGAGGTGCTCGCCGCCGGTGAACACCCGCCCGTCGCGGCGCGCCTCGCCGACCGCGGCCTGGTGGCGATCGACGGCCTTCTGGTCGATGATCGGGCCGAGCCAGTTCTC
>JALYPW010000209.1 GCA_030856145.1 Chloroflexota bacterium
TCCACGAACGAGTCGGCGGTCGCCTGGTTGTCGGACGCCGTGACGGCCGCGATCGGGCTGTAGATCGCGATCGCCCCGCTCGTCGGCCAGACGAGCTCGATCGGGGAGCCCTTCTTGATCGCGGTCCGGGCCGAGTTGTCGAGCGTCATCCCGACCTTGAACCGGCCCTCCGCGACGCCGGTCGTGACGTCATCGGGCGCCTTCACCTGGGTCGCCCCGTTGTCCTTGAGCGATTGGTAGAACGCGGTGCCGTAGCCGGTGGTCGCGCTGAAGTACGCGAGTGCCGCGAACGCGGAGCCGGCAAAGCCCGGATCCGGGATCCCGATCGCGCCCGTGACGTCGGCGGCCAGCAGGTCCTTCCAGTCGGCGACCGCCGGCGCGGCGCCTGTGCCCCGGATCATCACCATGTTCAGCAGCCGCGTCCCGAAGAACGTGTCCGACCGGTAGATCGGATCGATCGCCGCAGCGCTCGGAGGCGACCAGGCCTGGAGCAGGTTCTGGTCGGCATAGGCGGCGATCGAGAGCGGATCGGTCAGCCACAGGACGTCCGCGCGCAGCCCGCCGGACTGGAGATCGGTCGCGATCCGAGCCGCCACCTCGGCCGTCGGCGCTCGGAACACCTCGACCGAGACCCCGGGATGGGCGCCGGTCCAGCCCGCGACGACGGCATCGACGGTGGCCTGCGTGACCGACGTGTAGAGCGTGATCGGGCCGCTCGGGCTCGGCAGCGGCGTCGGTTCGGGCACCCGCGACGGGACCGACGGCGACAGGACGGAGGCCGCCACCGACGCCGGCGGACCTGCGGCCGAGCCGGCGGGGACGGGGGTCGCCGCGCCGGTGCAGGCGGCGAGCGAGATCGACAGGACGAGTGCGGCGAACCGCGGGACGCGAGCGGCGAACTGCGGACGGCGACCCGACCGCGTCGTCGGGCGGACGACGGACATGGTGGCGCTCCTTGTGGCGAAGCGGACGTCATCGGGTACGGCTCCACGCCGGGAACCCGGCTTCCACGCTTGCCCACGCTGGGGCAGTCATCGATCCTGCTGGCGCATCACCTCCACGCGTTGCGTCCCCGTCCGCGCTGCGGACCGTCCGTGACTCAGCCCTGGCTCTCGATCCCTTCGCGCGCCCCGCTGTGGACGACCCGCTTGTTCGTGATCTCGAACTGACGAAGCGTCGAGCGGCGGAGGAGATGGAGCTGGCGCCGGCTCAAGCGGTCGCACACCCAGCCCCAGTGGAGCGAGACCCAGTCGCCCGGCCGGAACGGGTCAAGGAACCCGACGCCGTCGACCGATCGCCGGGCCGTCTCCAGGCGCCGCTCGCCCAGGCCGATGTCGTGGCCGTCGTAGGTCAGCGGCCGCGACAGGACGGTCACCTGGTCGCCGTCGGTCGAGACGACCTGGCCCCACCGGACCCGGCACTTGTCGAGGTGCTCGAGGGGGGTCTCGAAGCGCTTCGTCTGGAGCAGCCCGACCCACGGATAGACCCCGAACACGTGGAATGCATGGTTCGGGACGGCGCCCTCAGGGATCGCCTCGGCGAGGTAGCCCCAGCCCTTGCCTGCCTTGCGCCGGAACCGGTCCAGGAGCGACGCGCCGAAGCGCTTCATGTCGATCGTGTCGAGCAGGTCGCCGCCGAGCCAGTAGGCCTCGACGACGCGCCGGTCGAGCGGCGTCTTGATCCCCGTCGCGCCGGCGATGAACTCGAGATACGGCCACGCCCCGGCGAAGCCGCGGGCCAACTCGACCAGCCCCTGGTCGAAGGTCTGCTCCGAGCCGTACCCGAGGAGTGCCTTGTGATCGGGCGGGCCGCAGTAGCCGAGCTCGTTGGGCGGGTAGGCATAACGGGCGAACAGGATCGCCCCGTTCGTCGGGATCTCGACCTCGTCGGCCGGCGGCAGGCTCGGATCGGGCAGGGCTGGGGCCGCGAGCGGCGCCACGAGGGTGGTCGGATCGGCGAGCGGGTTCATGGCCGGACCACGACCGGATCGAGCCGGCCAGCCAGCGGATCGTCGTCCGTCCCGTCGTACTGGAACGCGGCGAACGGATCCTCGGCGCCGCCGTCGCCCTGGCCGAGCACGGTCAGCACGTCGAGGGCGTCGGCGACCTCGGCCTCGGTCATCTTCTGGAGCGCGAAGCCGAGGTGGATCAGGATCCAGTCGCCGGGCTTGGCCGGATCGTCCTCGAGGAGCCCGAGGTTGATGTCCCGGACGACGCCCTCGACGTCGACCCGGGCGAGGTCAGGATGGTCGTCCCTAAGGGCGACCACGCGGCCGGGGATCCCGAGACACATGGCGCCGCCCTCAGCCCGCGGCCGACACGACGGGCTCGGCCGTCGCGACGTACTCGACCGATTCGAGGGTCAGCTCGTCTCCACCGGCATGATCGATGTCGGTCGATCCGCAGGCCGTGCAGACCGCGCCGATGTCCTCGGAGGTCTCGGAAGTCGCGCACGCTCGGCAGGTCATCGTGACCGGGATCTGGACGAGCTCCATGACCGCGCCCTCGAGGTTCGTGCCGGCGGCGACGAGCTCGAGGGCCTGGTCCATCGGGCCCTGGTGGGCACGGTGGAGCGTGCCGATCCGGACCCGGAAGCCGGCGACGCGCCGCTCCCCCGCCCGGCGCTGAACGGCCTCGACGATCCCGTCGACGAGCCCCACTTCATGCATGGGTGTCTCCTTCGCGATGGTGACGTGTCGATCCGGGCCGGTTCATCACATCTTGCGCATCCGGAGATAGCGCTGGATGTCACCTCCGCTCACGACGAGGAGAACGATCACCCCGATCACCACGACGGCCAACAGGAACAGCACGATCTCCATTGGGACTCCTGTGACGGCGGGACTACATGTTCCGCATGCGGATGTAGCGGACGAGGTCCGGCAGGGATGCCACGACCATCGCGCCTGCGGCGGCGATGGCCACGAGAGCCAGAATCCGAGCGACGACCATCGATGGGTCCTCCTATTGGTTCAGGCCGCGCCGCTGGCGGCGGCGGCCGGGGTGAATGCGGCACGGTCCGCGATCAGCGCGAGCACGACGCCGACCGCCTCGTCGACGGCGGCCTCGACACTCGGGCTGAGGCCCATGCCTTCCTCGATGGTCTCCGGCTCGCATCCGACGATCACCGTCGGAACCGGCTCGCCACCGATGGATGCAAGGTAATCGAAAACGGCCAGCGGCTCCATCGAGTGGGCATCCGGGAGTCGACCGCTGCGCGCAATCGAGCTCGGCTGGAGCACGTGGATCGTGCCGGGTTGGCTGTCCCGGGCGATCGCGTCGATCAGGATCAGGCGGTCGTAGCC
>JALYPW010000217.1 GCA_030856145.1 Chloroflexota bacterium
GCCGCGGCCCGCTCCACACCCCCGCGAGGCTCAGCGCTCGCCTGAGTCGCGGCTCAGCATCCCGAGGTCGAACTTGCGCTCCGTGCCGTGGATCAGCCGATCGATGTTGTCGGCGTGAGCCAGCCAGATCAGCCCAGCGCCGGCCATCGCGTAGAGCGGGTAGGCGAATGAGATCGGTCCGTTGGCGATCGCCCACAGCACGAGCATCGCGATCGCGATCGACGCCGACCCCAGCAACGAACCCAGCGACACGTAGCGGGTCGCGAGGATCACGGCGACGAAGACCGGCGTCGCGATCAGGATCACCAGTGGCTGGATCGCGAGCATCGTCCCGACCCCGGTCCCCACCCCGCGCCCGCTCCGGAACCCGACGAACACCGACCAGATCGCACCGATCACCGCGCCAGCTGCCGCAAGTGCCTCGGCCGCCGCGCCGGCGTCCAGCAGGCGGGCAACGAGCACGGGAAGCGCCCCCTTCAGAACGTCGCCGAGGACGACCACGGCCGCCCGCTTCCGCCCCAGCGCCCGCAACGCGTTCGTGCCGCCCGTCCGGCCCGAGCCGACGGTCCGGGGATCCACACCCCCGGTCAGCCGGGCGACGACCACGCCCATCGGAATCGAGCCGCACAGGTAGGCGCCGGCGGTGAGGGCGAGGTACATCAGGATGGTCGCGCCGTCCATGTGGCTCCGCTCGCTGGACAGGGCCGATTGGCCGCGAGTCTAGCACCGGTTCGGGCACCATCGGTTGCAGGCTGTGCGAGGGCACGCGTACCATCGGGGCACATGATCCAACCGCCCAGCCGGACGCCCCGAGCGTGCCGGTCCGTGGCTCGCGAGGCGCATTGACCCCATGGCCGTCGGCTCGTCCAATGACTTCGATCTCGTCGTGCTCGGCGCTGGCACCGGCGGCTACACGGCAGCCTTCCGGGCGGCCCAGCTCGGGCTGAAGGTCGCCCTCGTCGACGAGGACAAGATCGGCGGGACGTGCCTTCATCGGGGCTGCATCCCAACCAAGGCGCTCCTCGAGTCGGCCGGTTTCGCGGAGCACATCCGCCACGCCAAGGACTTCGGTCTGACCCTGTCCGGCGAGCCCGGCATCGACTACATCCAGATGGCCGCCCGCAAGGATCAGGTCGTGAAACGGATGTGGACCGGGCTCAAGACCCTCGTCGACAAGAACAAGGTGACGTGGGTCGCCGGACGCGGCCGCCTCGAGGGCCCCAACAAGGTCCGCGTCACCCAGCCCGACGACGACGGCACGCCCGGCCAGGGCGGCGACCGCGTCCTCCAGGCGACCGATGTGATCCTCGCGACCGGGAGCCGGGTCAAGAGCCTGCCCGGCCTCGAGCCCGACGGCGAGCGGATCCTGACCAGCGACGACGTCCTCCGCTCGACCACCATCCCCAAGGACATCGTGATCGTCGGAGCGGGCGCGGTCGGCTGCGAGTTCGCCTCGATGTACCACGACCTCGGCACGAAGGTGACCCTCCTCGAATACTTCGGCCAGATCGTTCCGCTCGAGGACCGCGAGGTCAGCCAGGCGCTCGAGCGGAGCTTCTCTCGGCGCGGCATCAGCGTGATGACGAACGCCCGGTTCGACGCCGCCAAGGTCGAGGTCGGCAAGGACGGGATCTGCCTGGTGGTCGGGCCGGAGGGCAAGGAACCCCAGGAGCTCCGCGCCGAGCAGCTCCTCGTGGCCGCCGGGCGGGCGACGAATGTCGAGGAGATCGGGCTCGAGACGACCAAGATCGAAGTCGAGAAAGGGTTCATCAAAGTCGACGGCCGGATGCGCACGAAGGAGCAGCACGTCTACGCGATCGGCGACGTCGTCGGCGGGTTGATGCTCGCCCACACCGCGGCCCACGAGGGGATCGTTGCGGCCCACGTGATCGCCGGCGACAAGGACATCCACCCGGTCGACTACGTCAAGCAGCCGCGCGCGACCTATTGCCGACCGGAGATCGCCTCGATCGGGCTGACCCAGGCCCAGGCCGAGGAGCGCGGCCGGCCGCTCAAGATCGGCAAGGTTCCGTTCCAGGCGATCGCCAAGGCGCTCATCGGCGGCGAGTACGAGGGCTTCGCCAAGATCATCGCCGACAAGGAGACCGACGAGACACTCGGCATCCACCTGATCGGCCCGCACGCGACGGACCTGATCGCCGAGGCCTCGGTCGCCTTCGAGCTCGAGGCGGCGCCGTGGGAGATCGGCGCCGCGACCCACGCCCATCCGACCCTGTCGGAGATCCTCGGCGAGGCGGCCATGGCCGTCGACGGCCGATCGATCAACTTCTGATGGCGGTCACTCCGCGCGAGACATCGGCCGCCTCGGGCGCGACGCCCGGCCCCCTCGGCGCCGACCTCGGCCTGAGCCCCGACGACCTCCTCGAGATGTATCGACTGGTCGCGCTCGCGCGGGCGGTCGACGAGCGGATGTGGATCCTCAACCGGGCCGGCCGGATCCCGTTCGTGATCAGCGGCCAGGGGCACGAGGGCGCCCAGGTCGGGGTGACGTGGGCGCTCGAGAAGGGCAAGGACTGGATCGCCCCGTTCTA
>JALYPW010000251.1 GCA_030856145.1 Chloroflexota bacterium
GTCGAGCGGCGGGTTCGTGGTCATCGGCTGAAACCTTCGGTGACGAGGCGGTTCGGGTGGGTCACGTGGAGGCTGCGGCGGTCGACCGCGCAGCCTCGCAAATCGCGATCCGCTCGACGATTGCCGCGGTCATCTCGGTCGTGCCGACCCTGCGCAGCCCAGCCTCGTCGCCGCTCGGCGGAAGGAGATCGGCCGTGCGGTACCCGTCGTCGAGAGCCGCACTGACGGCCGCCTCGATCGTGGCCGCGGCCTCGTCCCGACCGAGCGACAGGCGCAGGAGCATCGCCGCCGACAGGATCGTCCCGATCGGATTGGCGAGGTCCCGACCGGCGATGTCCGGCGCCGAGCCGTGGATCGGCTCGTACAGCCCGAACGTCCCGTGCTCGGTACGGCGCTCGCCGAGCGAGGCCGAGGGCAGCATCCCGAGGCTGCCGGCGAGGACCGCCGCCTCGTCGCTCAGGATGTCGCCGAAGAGGTTCTCGGTGACGATCACGTCGAAGTCGGCCGGGCGCCGGACGAGAAGCATCGCGCAGGAATCGACGAGCTGATGGACGAGGGTCACGTCGGCATGCTTCGTCGCGACCTCGTTGGCGACGGTTCGCCAGAGCCGCGATGTCGCGAGGACGTTCGCCTTGTCGACGCTCGTGACGTGGCCGCGGCGGCCTGCCGCCAACTCGAAGGCGAGCTCGACCACGCGCCGGATCTCGTGCTCGGCGTAGGGCAGCGTGTCGACGGCGCGCCTCGATCCCGGCGCCCCGCTCGACTCCTCGCGCTCGCCGAAGTAGACGCCGCCGGTCAGCTCGCGGACGATCAGGAGATCGACCCCGGCGAGGAGCTCTGGATGGACCGGCGACGAGGCGATCAGCGCCGGATGGACGCTGACGGGGCGAAGGTTCGCGTACAGGCCGAGCCCGCCGCGCAGGGCGAACAGGGCCTGCTCCGGTCGAACGGCCGCCGACGGGTCAGACCAGTTCGGGCCGCCGACGGCGCCCAGGAGGATCGCGTCGGCCGCGCCGCACGCGTCGACGTCTTCGGGCCGGATCGCCACCCGGTGGGCGTCGATCGAAGCGCCGCCGGCGAGATGCTCCGACCAGTCGACGGCGAAGCCGAACGCCATGCCCGCCGCGTCGACCGCCGCCCGAGCCGCCGCGACGACGTCGGGCCCGACGCCGTCGCCCGGGATCGTCGCGATCCGGTAGCGAGAGTCAGTCACGGAAGGTTCTCGGCCGCGCGCTGCCCGACGAAGGCCACGTCGACGCCGTTGATCTCGGCCCCGTGGAGCTTGTTGACCGCCACGAGGTAGCCGTCGAGCGACGCCTCGATGATGTTGGTCGACAGCCCGTGACCCGAGAAGACGAGCGCACCCGGCCCTTCGTCCGACGAACGCCGGCAGCGGACGAGGACCTGGCCCTGGGCGTCTTCGCCGGCCGAGACCGCCTTGATCTCCCAGTGGGTCAGCACGGGGTGCCAGCCGAGCTGGCCGTGGAGCGCCTGATCGACCGCCGAGTAGAGCGCGTCGACCGGACCGTTGCCGGTCGCTTCGGCCGTCCGGTCCTCGCCCTGGACGGTCAGCGTCACCGAGCCCGTGGCGTTGCCGCCGTGCGACGAGGTGACGCTCCAGCCGACGAGCTCGACCGATGCCGGGACCTCCGATGCGCGCTGCTCGACGAGGGCGAGCAGGTCGGCGTCGGTGACGTCCTTCTTGGCGTCGGCCAGGGCGATCGCCTGGCGATAGAGCGTGTCGAGAGCCTCGCCCTCGACCTCGTGGCCGAGCTCACGGAGCTTGCCCTGGAGTCCGCGCCGGCCCGACAGCTTGCCGATCGTCAGCTGGCTGCCGGTCAGCCCGACCGACTGCGGGGTCATGATCTCGTAGGTCAACGGATGCTTGATCACGCCGTCCTGGTGGATCCCGGACTCGTGGGCGAATGCGTTTCCGCCCACGACCGCCTTGTTCGGCTGGACGGCGAAGCCGGTCAGGTAGCTGACCAGACGCGAGGCGGCGGTGATCTGCTCGGTCTGGACGCCGCTGGCCAGATCCGGGAACTGGGTCGGCCGGGTCCGGAGCGACATCACGACCTCCTCGAGCGAGGCGTTGCCGGCCCGCTCGCCGAGCCCGTTGATCGTGACCTCGACCTGGCGCGCCCCGGCCTGGACGGCGGCCAGCGTGTTCGCGGTGGCTAGCCCGAGATCGTTGTGGCAGTGGACGCTCACGGTCGCGTCGCGCCCGACGAGGTCGACGACGCGCTTCGTGAGCGCCGCAAACTCGGACGGGATCGCATAGCCGACCGTGTCGGGGATGTTCACGGTCGATGCCCCGGCGGCGACGACGGACTCGTACACCTGGAGGAGGAAGTCGGTGTCGGTTCGCGAGGCGTCCTCGGCGCTGAACTCGATCTCGGCGTCGGAGCCGAGCGCCTCGCGGCCGTAGCGGACCCAGCGGACGGCCTCGGCGAGGGCCTGCTCACGGGAGATCTTCAGCTTGTGCTTGAGGTGGATGTCGCTGGTTGCGATGAACACGTGGAGGTGCGGCCTCTCGGCGATCCGGATCGCCTCGACGGCCCGCTGCGGATCGCCGTCGCGGCAACGGGCGAGGGCGGCGACCGCGATCCCGCCCTTTGTCTCCTGGGCGATCCGGCGGACCGCCTCGAAGTCGCCGGGCGAAGCTGCCGGGAAGCCGGCCTCGATGACGTCGACCTTGAGCCGGGCGAGCTGACGGGCGA
This sequence comes from Chloroflexota bacterium, assembly GCA_030856145.1. Classification (GTDB taxonomy): domain Bacteria; phylum Chloroflexota; class Limnocylindria; order Limnocylindrales; family CSP1-4; genus CF-46. The sequence continues at coordinate 2,721 of JALYPW010000251.1, forward strand.
CCTCGAGCTTTTCCGCTGCGGTCAGCCCGGCGCCCGGCGCCTGCTCCCCGTCACGGAGGGTCGTGTCGAAGATCCGGACGCTGCCGGCCGCGACCGCCGAGCCGCTCATCGGGGAGTGCCGGCCGTGGTCGGTGCGGGCGGCGCGGCGCCGGTCGCGCCCGAGCCGACCGAGCCCTGGGCCTCGCCCGCGGCCACGACGACCGGGTTGAGGAACGCCATCTGGGCCCGCAGGTCGCGCCCGACCTGTTCGATCTGGTGCTCCTTGTCCTCCTGGCGAAGGCGAGCGAATTCGGCCCCGCCGGACTCCTGCTCGGCGATCCAGCGGTTCGCGAACGAGCCGCTCTGGATGTCGGTCAGGACGTCTTTCATCGTGGTCTTCACGCCCTCGGTGATCCGCGGGCCCGAGACGTAGTCGCCGTACTCGGCGGTGTCGCTGACGCTGAAGCGCATGAAGTTCAGGCCGCCGCGGTACATCAGGTCAACGATCAGCTTGAGCTCGTGCATCGTCTCGAAGTAGGCGAGCTCGGGCTGGTAGCCGGCTTCGACGAGCGTCTCGAACGCCGCCTTGATCAGGGCCGACACGCCGCCGCACAGGAGCGCCTGCTCGCCGAACAGGTCGGTCTCGGTCTCCTCCTTGAACGTCGTCTCGAGGACTCCGGCCCGGGTCGAGCCGATCCCGCGGGCGTAGGCCAGGACCCGGTCGCGGGCGGTGCCCGACGCGTCGTTCTCGACCGCGAACAGGGCAGGCACCCCGCCGCCCGCCTCGTAGACGGAGCGCAGGAGGTGGCCCGGGCCCTTCGGGGCGACCATCCCGACGTCGATGTGGCCGGGCGGCGTGATCCGACCGAATCGGATGTTGAAGCCGTGGGCGAACATCAGGAGCTGGCCGGGCCGGAGGTACGGCTCGATCTCGGCGTCGTAGACCGACTTCTGGAGCGTGTCGGGGACCGCGATCATGATCACGTCGGCCGACTTCACGGCGTCGGCGACGTCGGCGACCCGGAGCCCGGCCTCCTCGGCGAGGGCGCGGCTCCTGGAGCCCGGCTTGAGCCCGACGACGACGTCCACGCCCGACTCGTGGAGGTTCCGGGCGTGGGCGTGGCCCTGCGACCCGTAGCCGATGATCGCAACCGTCTGGCCCGCGAGGGCCTCGGGCCGGGCATCGTTGTCGTAGTACATCTTCGCCGTCATCGCTTGATTGCCTCCTCGATGGACGATGAGCCGCGCGACATGACGACGGCACCCGTCCTGACGATCTCCTTGATTCCATAGCCGCGGACGAGGGCGACGAAGCCGTCGATCTCGGCTTCCGGGCCGGTCACCTCGACGACCACGGACTCCCCGGCGAGGTCGACGACGCGGCCCTTCGACAGCTCGACGAGCTTCAGGATCTCGCCTCGGTTCGAGTCGGTCGCCCGGATCTTCACGAGGGCCAGCTCCTGGGCGACGACGGCCTCGGCGGTCACGTCCTGGACCTTCAGGACGTCGATCAGGCGGTAGAGCTGCTTGGCGGCCTGCTCGACCGCGACGTCGTCGCCGTGGAGTGTGATCGTCATCCGGCTGACGTCGGGCTGGTCGGTCCGGCTGACGGCCAGCGAGTCGATGTTGAAGTTGCGGGCCCGCATCAGCGACGCCACCCGGTTCAGGACGCCGGGCTTGTCGAGGACGATCGCGATCAGGGTGTGGCGGCGGGTCTCGCCGCCGCCGGGCAGGGATCGGTCCGGCGGAGGGCCGGCGACATGTGCCGGCGACATGCCGTTCGAGCTCGAGTCCGTGCTCACTCGTCCGCCCCTCCCCACTTCTCGATCAGGTCGGACAATCCCTTGCCGGCCGGCATCATCGGGAAGACGTTCTGCTCCTCGGCGATCTCGAACCAGACGAGGGCCGGCCCGTCGACGGCCTGGGCGGCACGGATCGCGTCGTCGACCTCAGCAGGGGTCCGGGCCCGAAAGGCCGGGACCCCGTAGGCGTCGGCGAGTTTCGCGAAGTCCGGCCCCGGAAGGTGGGCGGAGTGGTAGTTGCCGGCGTAGATGATCTCCTGCCACTGCCGGATCATCCCGAGCTTCTTGTTGTCAAGGAGGGCGATCTTCACCGGAATCTTGTCGGCGGTCAGGGTCATCAGCTCCTGGCTCGTCATCTGGAACCCGCCGTCGCCGGTGATCGCCCACGTCTCCCGATCCGGCCGGCCGAGCGCCGCGCCCATCGCAGCCGGGACGCTGAAGCCCATCGTCCCGAGCCCGCCCGACGACACGTGCGTATTCGGATGGCGGAACCCGGCGTAGCGGGCGAGCCACATCTGGTTCTGGCCAACGTCGGCGACGTAGGTGGCGTCGTGGGCGGTCAACTCGCCGATCCGGTCGATCACGTAGTCGGCCGACAGGACGCCGTCGCGCCACGCCCCCGAGCCGTGCCACGAGGCGCCCTCGGATTCGCGCCGCCAGTCGGCGAGCTCGGCGAGGTAGTCGGCCCGGGTCGCCGGATCGACGGTCTCGACCATCGGCAGGAGGGCCGCCAGGACGCGCTTCGCATCGCCGACGATCGGCACCTCGACCGCGACGTTCTTGCCGATCTCGGCCGGGTCGATGTCGACGTGGACGATCCGGGCGTACGGCGCATACGTCCGGACGTTGCCGGTCACCCGGTCGTCGAAGCGCATGCCGATCGCGATCAGCAGGTCGGCCGACTGGATGGCCCGGTTCACGTGCTTCCAGCCGTGCATCCCCATGAAGCCGTAGCTCAGGGGATGGTCCTCGGGGATCGCGCCGATCCCGAGCAGGGTGTGGGCCACCGGGGTCTGGGTCTTCTCGGCGAAGGCGACGAGCTCGTCCCATGCCTCGGCGTGGAGGATGCCGTGGCCCGCCAGGATCACCGGCCGCTTCGCGTTGGCGAGCTCCTGGGCGGCGAGCTTGAGCTGACGGCCGTTGGCCTCCATGTTGGGCCGGAAGCCGGGCAGGCCCGCGACCACCTCGTCGTGGGTCGGGTGCGGTGCGCTGGTCTCCTGCTGGAGGGCGTCCTTCGTGATGTCGACGTGGACCGGCCCGGGCCGGCCGCTCCGCGCGATGTGGAACGCCTCTGCCAGGACGCGCGGCAGGTCGTTCGCGTCGCGGACGAGATAGTTGTGCTTGGTCATCGGCAGGGTGATGCCGTTGATATCGATCTCCTGGAACGCATCCTTGCCGATCAGGGCCGATGGGACGTTGCCGGTGATCGCGACCATCGGGATGGAATCCAGGAGGGCAGTCCCGATCCCGGTCACGAGGTTCGTCGCACCTGGCCCGGAGGTCCCCATGCAGACGCCGACCTCGCCGGTCACCCGGGCGTAGCCGTCCGCCGCGTGGGCGCCGCCCTGCTCATGGCGGACCAGCACGTGGCGGAGCTGGGGATAGTCGCCGAGAACGTCGTAGAGCGGCAGGATCACGCCGCCCGGATAGGAGAAGAAGACGTCGACGCCCTGGAGGAGGAGCGCCTCGCACACGACGTCCGCGCCGATCCGCGTCCGATTCCGTGGCCGGGCGTCGTCGAGCATCGCGCGGCGGGCCGCCTCGACCGCCTGTGCGTTGGCGCTGCCGTCGCTCGGAACGTGGCTCCGCCGGACGGGCTCGGCCGCGCCCGCGGTCGGACTCGGCGGTCGGCCGCTCGACCCCTTCGTCATCGTCATCGGTCTGTGCCTGCCCTCTCGACTGCGTCGACGCTGGTCCGGATCGACGCCCCGCGCCGCTCCTCCCGTGCCTTCGCCGGGACCGTCGACCTGCTCATGACATCAAAAGACCCTCGCCACCCGGCGAGGGTCCCTTCGGTTCTCGGTGGTTCGTGCGCCTCAGCGCCCGTTCTTCCGGTTGCCTCCGTTCTCCCGCCGGGAGCCGGTAATGAGAAGCCCGAGAAGGCTCTCAAGCCCGACCACGAGGGAGCGAAGAAGACCAAGGAGCGAGCCGTCCGACAGCCCGGAGTCGTTCAGCGGCATCTGCACACGACGGCCATCCGCACGGATCGCGATCGCGACGTGACGTCGGTTCCGGCCATTGAACAGACCCAAGGAATCGTTCTCCCGATCAGACCCGGCCGACCCGGGTAGTCCGCGCAGTCTACGAGCCGCTCGATGATCGTGCAACCTCGGGGCCATCGCCTCGCGGAGCTCGGCCTGGGACCTCGGTGAGCCGGCGGCACGTTGGTTCTCGCAGATCCCGAACAGGAAGGCGTTGTCTCGGACCGAAAACGGCGAGACCGTCGGTCACCCGACGGTCTCGGCCCCCCTGCTGGCGTCGTGGACGCCGGCGGCATTCACTTCCAGCGCTGTGCGGCCTCGAGGACCAGCGCCGAGCTGGCGAGGGCTGAGAGGGCGACCAGGGCGCGGAATGACTGGCCCTTGAAGAACGCCAGTTTCGTCTTCATGGAAATTCGACTCCTTGAGTCCGTCAACGTCGAGGCTCCGGCGGCTGGGCGGTCTCCCCGGGGAGATCCCTGGCTTTGCGTCCCCGCCTCGCGACGGGTTTGCCCTGGACGGTGGCATCGGCGGAGGACGGGCGTCCTCATGGCCGACAGTGCCGTTCGGCATGCGGGCGGGACATGACACGGGAGTACCAGTCGGCCCATCCAACCGTCGGAGTTGCCTGGCCGCACCGCCGAGGCCGGCAGCTCGCCGGCCCGGCGGCCGAGTCGCTGGGGCGGACCTCAGGCGGATTTGACCGAATGCTCCCGCTCAAGCCCGTCGAGGGCCGGCCGGCGGCGCATCGTGACCAAGATCGCCATGACGACGCCGGCCCCGATCAGGACGTCGCCGATGCTGAAGACGTTGGCCAGGGGCAGCCAGCGCGGGGTGGCGAAGATGTCCGTCAAGGGCTCGAGGATCGGTCGCTCCAGGAGGACGCTGTTCGTGTTGCCGCCGACCCCCAGGCCGACCGCCGCAAGGGCCGTCGCACTCGCCGGCATCGCCCCGCCGTTGGCGACGATCGCGCTCAGGTTCGAGGCGGCGCCGAGCACGACCAGGGGCAACCCGGGAAGCGCGAGGTTGGCGACCACCACGACCACGACAAGACCGGTCGAGACCACGTAGATCCAGCGAGCGACGACCTCGGGCAGGCCGTCCGACAGCGGCGAGAACAGGGCGAGCTGGAGGAGCAGCACCGCGACGGCCAGCGGCGCGAGGCGGAACCGGATCGCTCCGACGCGCTCGATCCGGCCACCGAGGAGCCAGCCTGCCAGCAGGCCGATCGGGATCGAATAGAGGATGAGCATCGGTCGGTCGAGGTCCTCGCTGGCGTGGGCCGGA
>JALYPW010000253.1 GCA_030856145.1 Chloroflexota bacterium
GCCAGTGAAGGGTCGTCAGGAGCATCGTGTCGCCGAACGGATCGAGCGAGGCGAGCGCCTCGCGATCCTTGATGACCACCTTGCAGATCGCCTTGAGACCCTCCTCCTGGAGCACCGAGCGGAGGAGATAGAAGGGCTTGCGGCCGATCTTGTCGGGCTCGATGTAGTACGCCTGCTTGACGAACCGGGTGTTCGCGGACTCCTCATCGTCGGCCTTGGTGAACTGCTCGATCTCGATGGACCGGACCGTCTTGAGAGGCACCTTCTCGAGATCCTCGTCGGTGATCACGATGTATTCACCGGGCGAGTACTCGTAGCCCTTGACCGTGTCGCCGCGCGAGATCGGCTTGTCCTCGACCGGACACCAGGTCTTCATCTGGATCCGCGACAGGTCGCTCTCGTGGAGCATGTTGAAGCGGATCGTGTAGTCGGACTCGGTCGCCAGGTAGAGCTTGACCGGGATGGTCACCAGCCCGAACTGGATCGCCCCCTTCCACATCGCGCGCGCCACGGCAGATCCTCGTGCGGTCGTCGATCGGACCGATTCGACCGGGTGGCCGGACCGGGCTCGCATGATACCCCGCGGGGGCAACCGGTCCGCTTGGCACGGACCGGCCCGCGCGTCAACGGAAGATGACGAACCCGTCGATGTCGACCCGGCCGTTGCCCGCCACGCGGACCTCGATCGTGTGGCTGCCGAGGCTGGTGAGCCCGGACGAGAACATGATCATGCTGCTCCGGCCGCTCGAAGCCCTGAAACTGACCGTGCCCCGGCTGACCCCGTCGACGTAGATCGTGGCCGAGCCGCGGGTTGTGCTCGTCGGCGCGACCAGGGCGATCGCCCGGCCGGTGAACGTCAGCTTGGCGCGGGCGCCGGCGGCGCTGGCGTACGTGGTGCTGCCGTTCGTGGCCGGGGCGTAGAGCGCCTTCGTCCACGTGCCGCTGTAGCTGATCGCGGTCGATCGGTCCGAAACGAGGGAGCTTGTGAAGGTCGGGCTCTCCACCCAGGCGCTCCAGTTGCCGGCGGCGTCGCGAGCCTTGACCCGGAACCTGTAGACGTGTCCGATGGTCTGGGTCACGGTCGCCGAGCGAACCGTCGCGGAGGCAGCCACTATCGGCGTCCAGCCTCCCGCGCCGACCGCGGTCTGGAGCTCGTAGCCCGAGACCGCCGTCGAGGCGTCCGTTGCCGCTGGCCAGCTGACCAGGCTGGCGACCGTCGTGGAACCGAGGGCGTAGCCCGTCTGGGCGACGGCGGTCGGCGGCGCCGCGACCGGTCGGTCACCCGAGACCCTGATCGTGGCCACGGCCGAGTGGGTCGTGCCGTGCTCATTCGCCACGATCGTCACCGAGTACGTGCCGCTCGGCGTCGGGTTCGGGAGGTTGACGGTGAGGGTCGAGGTGGCCGGCCCGAAACCGTACACGCTGGCCGCGTCGAAGCTGGCGGTCGCACCGGCCGGCAGGCCGGTGGCACTGAACCGGATGCGCTCGAACGAGGTCGTCGAGCGGCCGACCGAGATCGCGATCCTGGCCGGACCGCCGTTCTCGCCGGCGATCACATCGGGGCCGGCGCTGACCGAGAACGTGCCGCGCGGACCGATCCGGGATACATCGAGCATCTTCTCGTGATACGCGTCCGGGTCGGACGAGGTCGTCCAGTCGAGGTTGCCGAGATAGATGAGCGCCTCGCGGACCTCGGCCGGGGTCAGGCCCGGTCGGCTCGCCTTGAGGAGGGCGACCGCGCCGGCAACGTGTGGCGCCGCCATGGACGTGCCCGAGCTGTACGCGTAGCCGCCGGGCACGGTCGACCAGATGCATTTGCCCGGTGCGATCAGGTCGACGTCCGAGCCGTAGTTGCTGAAGCTGGCGAACGTGTCGTCGACGTCGTACGTGCCCCACGAGAAGCAACGATTCCCGCCAGACCCGCCGGCCTTGCCGTCGGTGTCGGCGAGGGCGGAGACGGTGATCACCTCGTTGTATGCGGCCGGAACGCGTTGCGAAGCGCTTCCCGCATCGTTGGCGGCCGCGGCGACGACGGTCACGCCGCTCGCGACGAGCCGGCAGATCGCCTGGTGGAGGATGTCCTTGTTCGTCAGGCCGCAGTTCACGTCGTCGCTGCCGTACTTGGCAACGCTCATGTTCACGGCCTCGAAGCGGGGCCGGCTCGCGTCGAACGGATCGCGCTGCGATGCGATCCAGTCGAGGCCGCAGACGTACCAGCTGAGCAGGCCCTCGCCGTTCGTGTCGAGGATTCGGACGGCCCACAGGCGGACGCCGGGGGCGACGCCGACGACGCCACTCCCGTTGTCGATTGCGCCGACGGTCCCGGCGACATGCGTCCCGTGACCCTCTCCGTCGCCCCAGGCAGCCGTGCTCGAGGTCGCGCAGCTGTAGCCGCCGACGACGTTGAGGTCGGGCTCGCGCGAGATTCCGGTGTCCACGATCGCGACATCGGCATCGACCCCCTGGTCGACTCCGTCGATCGTCGCGACCACGGACCGGGTGGCACCAATCCGCGAGATGCCGGTGGGCATCGTCTGGGCCTCGGCGAAGATCTTCTCGTCGGCGACGATCATCTCCACCGACGGATCGTGGCTGAGCGTCGTGACCTGGGCTCGTTCGAGGCTGGCCGAGTAGCCACGGAACGCGTGCTTGTATGTCCGGTCCGAGACGAACCCGATCTTCTTGCCCTGGCGGTCGGCCGTCGCGACGGGATCGGCGCCGGCCTTGAGCAGGACGATCCAGCGACCCGTCGGGTCCGTGGCCGAGCGGCGTGGAGCGGGCTTCGGGTCCTTGACAGCGGTGGTCGCGGCAGCGTCTGGATCAACC
>JALYPW010000258.1 GCA_030856145.1 Chloroflexota bacterium
GGATCCGCTCCAGCGAGCCGATCGTCCCCACCTTGATCCGCATCCCGCGCGGCAGCGTCGGCGATGGAGCGGCCATGCCCCAGTTCATCCCCCGACCGGGCGCCTCGTCGGCGCGGGCCAGGGGCGAGCCGAGCATCAGGACATCGGCTCCGGCGGCGAGGGCTTTCGCGAGCTCGCCGCCGCGCCGCATCCCACCGTCGGCGACGACCGGGACGTAGCGGCCGGTCTCGGCGCGGAATGCGTCGCGCGCAGCGGCCACGTCGCTGATCGCGGTGACCTGCGGGACGCCGAGGCCGAGGACTTCGCGGGTCGTGCACGCCGCGCCGGGCCCGACCCCGACGAACACCGCGGCCGCGCCCTGCTCCATCAGCGCGAAGGCAGCCTCGCTGTTGGTCGTGTTGCCGACCGCGACGGGTATCGGCATGGATCGGGTGAACTCCTCGAGCGAGAGCGGGTCATAGCCCGACGCGAGGTGGCGGGCGCTGCTGACCTGCGACTGGACGAGGAACAGGTCCGCGCCGTGCTCGGCGGCGAATGCGCCGAACCGACGCGCGGCGGCGGGCGTGGCCGACACGGCGGCCTTCGAGCCGGCGGCGTGGATCTCATCGATCCGGCGGGCGATCAGTTCCTCGCGGATCGGCGTCGCGTAGACCTCGGCCAGCAGGTCCTGGACCTGCCCGTCGGACGCGACGGCGATCCGGACGAGGACCTCGTCAGGGTCGTCGTAGCGGGTCTGGACGCCTTCCAGGTTGATGATCGCGAGCCCGCCCAGACCGGAGAGGGCGCCGGCAAAGCGCGGATCGACAACCGCGTCCATCGCGGCGGCGAGGATCGGGATCCCGAGCTGGATCCCGCAGAACTCCTGGCCGAGCTCGACATCGGCCGGCTCGATCGTCGAGGTCCCGGGCGCGAGCGAGACGTCGTCGAAGCCGTAGGTCGGGCGGAGGCCGTCGACCTTGGACCGGAAGACCCGTCGATTCGCAGAGGCACTGGCGGATTGATCGAGCAACGGGGACTCCTGGGCGGCGATGACCGGGATTCTAGCCGACCGACCCCCGTCAGGGCGAGGCCGGCTCGGCCGCGCGGGTCGGTCGAAGGTCCTCGACTTGTCAGGTGAATCTCAGCCGGACGTTAGGCGGCGCCGAGTTGTCTACCGTTCCCTCAGGACGCGTATGTCAAGAACGCCATCTCGCTCCACGCTCGACATGTTGTTGAGTCCCTCGGATGCCCCGGCTAACGACCGCCTGGGATTCGTTTGACAAGTCGGCGTCAGCGCCCGTCCGGGGCCAGGCTGGCCGCGATCCGGTGGAGCTGCTCCAGATGCATCACGTCGTGGATGCCGGCGAAGACAAGCCACTCCCCGCAACGAAGGCGGCCGACGAGCGGGTGCTCGAGCGGGCACGGGTCCTCCTCGTGGCCGGCGACCTGGCGGGTGGACCGGGCGATGATCCGCTGGCTCTGCTCGATCTTGCGAACGAGGTCGGCGCGGCCGAGGCCGGTCGGGCCCGGGACACTGGGGATCACGGTCGGCGCATCGGCCGGCCAGCGCCCGGCGGCCGCCAGACCGGCCGCCATCACCAGCCCGGCCCGCGCGGCGGCGTCGTGGCCGATCGCCTCGGCCACCGTCCAGTCCTCCTCGCCGCCGGGCAGGTCGAAGGCCTCGTCCGGCAGCTCGTCGATCATGGCAACGAGGGCCGCGGCCAGCGATGCGAGCTGGTCGAGGATGCGCTCGGCGGACCCGGCAGTCGCGCGGCGCCGGACCTCTCGCCTGACGCTGATGAAGGATCGTGACTCGATCCCCCGCCACGCCGCGACGACATCGGGCACGTCCCGCTCCAGATCGGAGACCCAGTCGCTGGCCATCTCGGCAGCTTCCTGTCGCGCTCAGATCCGCTCGAAACGCTCGACCGGCAGGACGAAGACCGTTGCCCCGCCGACCTCGACCTCGAGCGGGTAGGGCATGAAGAACTCGCCCGGCTCCATGATCGGCGGCATCGGGTTCACGACCTGGGTCCGCGAGTGGCACGTGTCGCGGACGATCTCAAGGACCTCGTCGACCGCATCGTCGTCCACGCCGAGGATGACGGTCGTGTTCGACTGTTTCAGAAACCCGCCCGAGCTTGCGAGCCGGGTCGCCCGGAACTCGCGGTCGAGCAGGGCGTCCACGAGGGCCCCCGCGTCCTCGTGGTGGACGATCGCGACGACGAGTTTCACGCCGCGAGTATAGGCACGCCCGACCGCCCCCTGAACGCGTTCGCGCAGGCGGCCGACGAGGCTCGGCGCCCGAATTGCGCGGTGTACGATGCGGAACACCGATCGGCCGGATCGCGCTGCCGCCGGCCTTCCGCCGCCGCCGCCGTGCCCAGGAGGCATCCGTGCCCGACCAGATCGACCGTCCGACGCCGCTCGATGCGCTTGCCGCAGGCGTCGCAGCCGCCGTCCACGGCGCCGACCTCGATGACGGAATCGGAGCCCTCGTCGGCGCCGCGATCGCGGCCCTCGGGGCGACGAGCGCGATGGTCAGCCTCCAGGATCCCGACCGACCCGATCCCGAGCTGACCCTGACGATCGGCCTCGACGAAGCGGCCCAGGCCGCCGCAGTCGCCGCCGTCGCCGACGCCGGCCATCCCCTCACGGTCGCCGCCCGCGACCGGGTCGAGACCCGCGCCGGTTCCACGATGGCCCTGCCCCTGATCGTGGCCCGGTCGGGGGTCGAGGAGGCCCTCGGGGCAATCGCGGTGACGTTCGCGGACGACGCGGCCGCCGACGCGGCCGATCCGACGTACCTCGCGCTCCTCGCCGACCTGGCCAGCTTGACCGTGGATCGGGCACGGCTCGCGTCGACGCTCGCTGAACGCTCCGAGTGGTTCGAGCGCCTCGCCCATACCGACCCGCTGACGGGCCTCGCCAACCTGCGCACGATCTCGCGCGTCCTCGAGCTCGAGCTGGCCCGGGCGGGCAGGCAGGGCGGCGAGGTATCGGTCGCGATCTTCGACATCGACGGCCTCACGACGACGAATCGCGATGTCGGGCGCGATGCGGGCGACGACATCCTCCGCTCGGTCGCCTCGATCCTGGCCGGTTCGGTCCGGCTCGTCGACACCGTCGCCCGCTACGGAGGCGACGAGTTCCTGCTCGTGGCGCCGGGCTCGGCCGGCGCGATGGTCGCCCAGCGCGTCCTCGACGGCGTCGCCGAGCTGGCGGCAGTCGGCGGCCGAGCGGTCTCGGTGACGGCTGGGGTGGCCCGCTTCCCGTCCGACGGGACCGACGCCGAGAGCGTGATCGAGGCGGCCATGGGCGCGCTCGCAAAGGCGCGGACCGAAGCGCGCGGGACCGTCGAGAGCAGCGAGGCTCGCTGACCTTCGACGACGGTTGACTGCGTGCGACGCGCCTAGCTGGTGGCGCCGGGCGGTGCGGCAGCAACCCCGGAGCTGACGACCGGGCCCAGCGGGGCGGTGTTGCCGGCTGTCGGTTCGAGGGTCAGCGCGATGACGGCGCCCGGCGGGGTCGTGGACGGTCGGGTCGTGAAGCCGGCCGTGCCGTTGGCGTCGACCGTGAAGCCGCCGACCGCGACGGGCGCCTGCTCACCGACGATCACCCACGCTTCGTAGACCTGGCTGCCGCTCGTCGCGGGCAGGTCGCGCATCGCGAGGACAACCGACCCGTCGGCTGCCACGGCGGCGATCCCGCTGCCGCGGCTGCCCGTAGCCGCGGTCAGGACGACCGTCGCGGACCCGGGCGTGCCGGCCACGTCGACGACCCGGGCAACAGCCTGGTCGAAGCGCTGGGCCGCATCGAGCTGGCGCTGGAGCCCGAGCCCCCACGCTCCTGCGGCGACGATCGCGAAGACCGCGGCTACCCGAAGGACCCAGTCGAGCGGGCTTGTCCGATTTCTCTCGCGGCGCGCGTCGCGCTCGAC
>JALYPW010000269.1 GCA_030856145.1 Chloroflexota bacterium
CGTAGCCTGGCCGCGTCGGGTCCGGGCTGGCCGGGCCGTAGCCCGTGATCGACAGGTGGATCAGGCCCGGGTTGATGGCCGCCAGGGCGTCGTCGCCGAAGCCGAGCCGATCGAGCCCGCCCGGCCGAGTGTTCTCGACGAGGACGTCGGCGCTCGCGAGCAGGCGCCGAAGGACGGCGGCGCCCGCGGCCGCTCGGAGATCGAGCCGGATGGAGCGCTTGTTGCGGTTCACTGCGAGCGCATAGGCCGCCGTCCGCGTCCCGTCCTCGACCGAGCCGACCCACGGCGGCCCCCATCCGCGCGTCGCATCGCCCTCGGGCGGCTCGACCTTGACCACGTCCGCGCCGAGGTCGGCCAGGAGCATCGTGGCGTACGGCCCGGCGAGGACCGTCGAGCAATCGACGACGCGGATTCCGGCGAGGGGGCCTGGGGCTGCGTCGGGGTCGGGTCCAGGAGCGGGTCGGGCGTCCATCGCGGTCGATGGTAGGCCGCGGGACGGAGGACGATCATGGAGCCGCGCGACGCCTGAGATTGGTCGCCCTTCGGCGTGCTGCGGCGCGAAGAACGGGCCCTCAGCCCAGGAGCTGGCCTGTGAAGTCCTTGAGCAACGGCCCCGCGGCAGCGACCGGCATGTCCGGCATCTCGACCTCCTCGTCGGTGGCCGGCAGGATCCAGTCGATCAGCTCGCGGTTCACGATCACGCCCGACAGGCGGCGGCGCTGGCGCCGCGTGCCGGACTGGTACTCGAGCCACGCCTCGGTCAGCGGAACCATCGTCTTGCGCCGGCGAAGATGCTGGATCGGATCGGTGCCGGGGAACGTGTGGAGGTAGCCGCGGAGGTGGTAGGGACCGACCTGGAGGGCCATCGGCAGGGCCCGTGTGCGCTGCCGCCGCTGCTGATGGCCGCGTGGCCCCGTCGCATGGACGAGGAGCAGTTCGTCGCGCTGGACGAGGATCTCGCGCAGCTCGATGGCGCCGCCGTCACCAAGCCGTTCGCAGAGCACGTCGGTGAGGAGGAACTCATCGTGGGCGTTGAGCATGTCGGTCAGGCGATCCGTCTCCAGGCGGACCCGGCCGGACAGGAGCACGTCGTCGCCGTACGCCACGAACTCGACTTCAGGGCGCGGAGCTTCGTATGGCTCCGGGTCCGCCGCAGGCTCATCCCGACCCGGCGACCGACCGAACTGCAGATGCAGCCGGCGGCCAAGACTCTTGATCATTCGTTCCCCGGACACTCGTGTACACCCGAGCGTGGCCTTCACGCTCGATAACAGTAGCGATCCTGGGGTTCGCGGCGGACTCCCCCGGAAGTACCGCCCGACAGCGCAGCGCCGGCACCGATGGCCGCGTGCCGGGGCCGGCGATGCGATGATGCGGGCATGACCGACGATCCCATCTCACCGCATCCGACCGACCCCGCCCACGCCGCCGACGCGAGCGGAACATCGCAGGAGGGCCACAGCGGTGACCCGCCCGAGGCTCCCACGCCGCATCGGCTGACTCTGATGACGGTCCACGCCCACCCCGACGACGAGACGATCGCGACCGGCGGCGTGATGGCCAGATCCGTCGCCGACGGCCATCGGGTCGTCCTCGTGACCTGCACCCGCGGCGAGCAGGGCGAGATCGTGGTCCCCGCGCTGGACACGCCCGAGAACCACCGCCGGCTCGGCGAGCTCCGGGCGACCGAGCTCGAGCTGGCCATGGATGAGCTCGGGGTCACCGAGTGGGAGAACCTCGGCTACCGCGACTCGGACATGATGGGCCGGCCCGGCAACGACGATCCGCGGACGTTCTGGCAGGCCGACATCGACGAGGCCGCCGGCCGCCTGACCTGGCTCATCCGGCGTTACCAGCCCGACGTGATCACGACCTACAACAGCTTCGGCGGGTACGGCCACCCGGACCACATCCGGGTGCACGACGTATCGATCCGGGCGTTCGACCGGGCCGGCGATCCGGCCTGGTATCCGAAGCAGCTCGAGAGCGGGCTCGCCCCGTGGACGCCGTCCAAGCTGTACGAGACCGCGATCCCGTCCTCGGTCCGCGACGCGATGCGGGCCGCGATGAAGGAAACAGGCAAGCCGAGCTTCTGGGACCCGCCCGAGGATGCGACCCCCGAGCAGCTCGCCGAGCACCAGGCGTTCATGGACAAGATGCTCGTTCCGGACGAATCGGTCACGACCTGGGTCGACATCAGCGGCGACCCGATCGACCGCAAGTGGCGGGCCATCCAGCGCCACGTGAGCCAGATCGCGATGGACAGCGGCTTCATGGTCTTCGGCGAGGAGGGCTGGAAGTCACATTGGTCCAAGGAGGCGTACATCCTCCGCGAGTCGGTGGTGGAGACGACGAAGCCCGAGGACGACCTCTTTGCAGGGCTGATCCAGGCCTGACGGAGCGGCGACGGTCTCGTCGATCAGCCGCGGCGGCCGGTCACCACGGCAGCAATCCCTTCGAGGCGTCGAACACCTGGCCCATGACCATCCGCCCGTCGCCCTTGGGGTCGAGGAAGTTCGGCTGGGCCTTGTCGAGGATGATGTGCGGCCGCATCCGGGCCTGGACGAGGGTCGGTCCGTGGAACGTCAGCTCGAGGGTGATCCCCTCCATCGTCGGGATCGACCAGGTCTGGTCGAAAACGAAGTTGCCGAGGGCGTACCAGATCGGCTTGCCGTCGTGGACCTCGACCGCGCCCGCCCAGTGGGCGTGGTTGCCGATGACCATGTCGGCGCCGGCGTCGATCGCGGCCCGGGCGAGCTTCTGTTGGCCGGCAAACGGGGTCGGGTCGTACTCCGTGCCCCAGTGCGGGAAGACGATCACGACCTCGGCGCCGGCCTTCCGGGCGGCCTTGACGTCCGCCCGCATCGCCGCCGGCGACATCAGGGCGCTGCCGGCTCGCGTCGCGCTCGCGCCGGCGTCGCGTCGGATCGTGTCATAGGCGAGGAACGCGACCTTGACGCCGCCTGCCGCCAGGATCGCCGGCTTGCGTGCGGCTGCGAGGTTCTTGCCGGCGCCGCTCGACGCAATCCCGTACTTCTTGAGATTGGCGATCGTCTGGATGATCCCGTCGCCGCCCGCGTCACGGATGTGGTTGTTGGCCAAACCGACCCAGTCGATGCCGACGTTGGCAAGGCCGGCGATCAGCTTCGGGTCGGCCGTGAAACTCGTTCCGGACGTGTGGTAGCGGAAGACGTTGGGCGCCGGGTTCTCGAAGTTGGCGATCGCGATGTCGGCCGACTCGATCAGGTGACGAACGACGCCGACGTTGCCGGTCCGACGGGTGTACGGCGTGTCCCAGCCCAGGGCCGAACAGTCCTTGCAGATGCCGGTGATCTCGGCCGTGCCGCCGTCGAATGGGAAGTCGGCCCCCTTGCCGTTGACCTTCAGGGTCTGGGCGACGCCGCGGTCGAGCATGATGTCTCCGCCGGCGACAAGGGTCCACGACGCGGCGGGATCGAACACGGGCGTGTCGCCGCGCTGGGGCAGGCTGGCCGTGAGGCCCCAGTCCGCCACCGTCTTGACGGCATCAACCCCGAACAAGTCGCGGTCGCCCCAGCCGAGGGCGCGGACGCCGGGCCCGACCGCGTCGGCCCGCAGGACTGCGAGGCGCTTCCGGTGCTTCGCGAGATCGGTCATGACGGTCGACGCGTCGGCGACGAGAACGAGGCTGCCGTCGCCACCGGAGCCGGTCAGGCCCAGGCCGGCCAGGATCGCAGGCGCCTCGCTCTCGACGAGCTCGATCGCCTCCCACGTGGGGCTGGCGCCGTCGAACGCCGCTTGGAGCTCGGCCCGGCCGATCCGCTCGACGGTGGTCCGGTAGTGGGCGACCGGCACGATCGGCACGTCGGCGAGGGGCGAATTGACCGGCGCCAGGCTGGCCGAGGGGGCGGGACCGCCGCTGGTGGGGCTGGGAATGGGCGGCGCGGTTGGCGGCGCGCCGGTCGAAGATGCCCGGGCGAAGGGGCTTGGGGCGGGCGATCCGCTTGGCGCCGGACTGGCCCCCCAGCCGAGGGCCGAGACGCCGACGGCGGTCGCGAGGACGGCGATCGCGACGACGAGGGGGAGGCGCTTCACCGACCCGATGATGCCATGCCGGCGTCAGCGGCCCCGAGCGGCGGACAGGAAGACGCCCCGTCCGGGCGGGCGGACGGGGCGTAAGGAAAGAAGCGAATGGCGGACCCGACCGGATTCGAACCGGCGATCTCCAGCGTGACAGGCTGGCATGTTGGGCCGCTACACCACGGGTCCGCGCGGAGGCGCAGGATAGCAGGTCACTCGCCTGCGGCGCCTCGACGGCCGCGGACCGTGCCTCGACCTATAC
>JALYPW010000278.1 GCA_030856145.1 Chloroflexota bacterium
CCTCCGGCCAGACCTCCGGCCCGCAGATGAACGGGCGCGGCCAGGTCTCGGGGACGCGGCCCTCGAGCAGCTCGAGGACCTCGGCCTGGATGTCGGCGAAGGACGCCCACG
This sequence comes from Chloroflexota bacterium, assembly GCA_030856145.1. Classification (GTDB taxonomy): domain Bacteria; phylum Chloroflexota; class Limnocylindria; order Limnocylindrales; family CSP1-4; genus CF-46. The sequence continues at coordinate 112 of JALYPW010000278.1, forward strand.
GGCGGTACGGCCAGCCCTGCCCGGCGCACAGCTCGGCGAGGTGGTCCTTGGCGTAGACGCGATCGGCGTGGCCAGCGGCGTACAGATCGCTGAACCCGTCGCCGACGAACATGACGAAACGGCCGGCGGCCTGGTGGCGGAGGATCCGCTCGCGCTTGCACGTGCCGCACACCCGGCACGTCGGATGGCCGTCCGGGAAGTCGATCCGGGCGGCTCCGTCGGCAATTGTGGTCCGGGCGGTAAAGACCGGCAGGTCGGCGAGGCCCATCCGGGCCAGCGCCGGGCCGACGAAGAACCCGAAGCCGTCGCTGACGACCTCGATCGGGACACCCCGCTCGCGCATCGCCGCGACGAACGGGATGAAGTGCGGGTCGAGCTCTTCGGTCTCGCCGATGCCGGCAATCTCCGTCATGTCGCCGTGGAGCAGGGCGGCCTGCCGGGACAGGAGCGTCCGCGAGCCGATGTCACCGTGGAGGTAGGCGGCCTCGAGCGGCGCCCACGCCGCCCGGTCGACGGTGCGGTACATGACCTCGTCGCTGACGTCGGAGCGGGCGATTGTGCCGTCGAAGTCGATCAGGACCACGACGGGCGGCCCGGCGCCCGGCCCGCCGACGGCGCTCACGATCCGGCGGCCGTCGCCGGGGTGGAGCGCCCGAGTCCTCGGAGGAGGAGCCGGACGTCGTCGCCGATGATCCCGTCGGCCCCGGCTGCCACGCTATGCGCGATCGATTCGAGGCTGTCGATCGGCCACGACCAGACCGCCACGCCGACATCGTGGAGGGCATCGACGACGTCGCGGGTCAGGTCCTCCCAACGATGCTGGAGGACGGTCGCGCCGAGGACGGTCGCCTGGGCCACCGCGGTCGCCGGGTCCGGCGGGCCCGCCTCGGGCAGGCGCTCGGGGGCGAGCAGAGGCCGGCCGAGGATCGGCGTCGTGACGGCCAACGCGGCGTGGTCGAACGAGGAGATGAACACCTGGTCGACGAGGTTCCGCTCCCGGACGAGAGTCGCCACCGCGGCGGCGGTTCGCGGCGTCGTCTCGGCATCGCCCTTGATCTCGATGCAGAGCATCAGGCCCGCGCCGACGACCAACTCGATCGTCTCCTCGAGTGACGGGATCCGGTGGCCGGCGAAGCGCGGTTCGAACCAGCTGCCCGCGTCGAGCCGGCGCAGGTCCTCCCAGTCGAAGCCGGCGACCGGCCCGCGGCCATTCGTCGTCCGATCGACCGTCAGGTCGTGGATCATCACCAGCCGGCCGTCCCGCGTGAGCTGGACGTCCGTTTCGATCCCCTCGGCCCCGAGCTCGATCGCACCCGAGTAGGCCTCGAGGGTCTGCTCGGGCATCGTCGCGCGCTGGCCGCGGTGAGCGACTGCGAGCGGCGCCGACCGGCGCCAGGGGTTGCCCGCCAGCCCGGTCATTCGGTCGGAAGGTCGACCGGCGACGCGGACGCTGGGATCAGCCGGCAGCCGCCGGGTTCGAAGGCTACGACGACCCGATCGTCGATCCCGAACCTGACCTCGGCCGTGGCCTCGCCCGGAAGGTCGGCCAGGATCACGTCGTCAGCGACCCGAAGGGTCAGGCGGGTGACGGAGCCGAGGAATGTCCGCTCGGCCACCGTCGCGTCCCAGCCCGCGCCGTCACCCGGGGCGGTCACACGGATCCTCTCGGGTCGCACGATCATGACGGCCGCGCTGCCGGCGGCCAGGCTCTGATCGGCCACGACCGGCACCGACCGGCCGTGCCACTGGACGCTGCCGGGCGTGTCGAGGACCGTCACGTCGAGCCGGTTCGAGGTCCCGACGAAGCGGGCGACGTATTCGTTGGCCGGCGCCGTGTAGATCGCCTCCGGGGTGCCGAGCTGCTCGATCCGGCCGTCGCGCATCACGGCCACCCGATCCGAGATCGACAGCGCCTCCTCCTGATCGTGGGTGATGTACATCGTCGCGATCCCGAGGCTGCGCTGGATCCGCCGGATCTCGAGGCGGAGCGTCAGGCGGACGGCCGCGTCGAGGGCGGACAGGGGCTCGTCGAGGAGGAGCACGCCGGGCTCGATCGCGAGGGCGCGGGCAAGCGCGACGCGCTGCTGTTGTCCACCCGACAGCTGGTGCGGGTAGCGACCCGCGGCGTCGCCGATCTCGATCAGGTCGACGAGCTCGGCGACCTTCTTCCTGATCTCATCCGACGGCCGGCGACGCACGACGAGGCCGTAACCGATGTTGTCGGCGGCGGTCATGTTCGGGAAGAGGGCGTAGGACTGGAACACGACGCCCATGCCCCGCCGGTTGGCGGGTTCATGCGTGACGTCGCGGCCCTCGAGGAGGATCGTGCCGCGGTCCACTTCCTGGAGCCCGGCGACCATCCGGAGGGTGGTCGTCTTGCCGCAGCCGCTCGGGCCGACGAGGGAGACGAGCTCGCCACGATCGATGGCGAGGTCCAGGCTGTCGACCGCGACGACGCGCCCGAACGTCTTCCGAAGTTGATGCAGTTCGAGCTGGCTCACGACGCTCCCTCTGTCCTGACCGCTTGACATGGAGTGTACGGTTGCTAGGTCAGACGTTATACCTCATATGTCTTTGGTGTCCAGAGGCAAAACCCCGTCGCGCAGAGGAAATCCGTTGACCGTGACCGTGATCGGCCAGACGAAGCTCGCATCGCGGGTTCACGACCGAATCCGCGACCGGATCCGCGATGGGCGACTCCCCGACGGCGTCCAGCTTCCGCCCGAGATCGAGCTCGCGGTCTCGCTCGGCGTCAGCCGGACAACCGTCCGCGACGCGCTCCTCCAGCTCGAGCAGGAGGGCCTCGTGATCCGGCGCCACGGCCACGGCACGTTCGTCCGGTCCAGCGCGCGCCTGCGCGGCAGTCTCAACGCGAATCTGAGCGCGACCGAGGTCATCCGCTCGCACGGGATGGAGCCCGGCACGAGCCATGCCCGGATTGATCGGCGGATCCCGCCGCCGGGGGTCGCCGAGCAGCTCCGCCTCGGGCGGGCCGACATCGTCATCCACCTCGAGCGAGTCAGGACCGCTGACGGCCGGCCCGTGATCTTCACGATCGACATGATGCCCGCCCGCCTCTTCGCGGATGCGACGGTCGATCCGACCGTCCTCCTCGATCCGGCTCTCTCGCTCTACCGCCTGTACGCAGAACAACTCGGGCGGTCGATCACCGACGGCCAGGCGGCCATCCGCCTGACCCAGGCGGATGAACTCGTCGCCGAGCGACTGGCGATGCCCGTCGGCAGCCCGATCCTGCAGCTCGAGCAGGTCGACGCCACGGCCGAGGGCGAGCCCGTGCTGTTCTCGGTCGAATCGTACGTCGCCGACACGTTCGAATTCAGCGTCCATCGACGAGGGCCGGCGCTTGACGCAGTGCCCTCCCGGGCGAGCCCGATCCGGTCGGGCGCCTGAGGCGCGAAGACTCACATAGCCCGACGAGGGCCGTGCCGGACCCGAGGACCCGGCCGACGGCCAGGAGGACCACGAGAACAGTTCGATCATCGGCAATCAACGATCCATTCACGAAGCACGACCCATCATCAGCGGCGGCGGACCGCAAGCTCGACATCTGGAGGAGGACGAATGCAGTCATCACGGACACGCCTCGGAGCGCTGGGGCTCACCCTGATCCTCGTGGGGGCGTGCGGCACCACCGCGTCGCCGGCCGCGAGCGGGGCGACCGGCGGCTCAGCGGCGCCCAGCCAGGATGCGGCGGCGATCATCGCCGACCTCGAGGCAAAGACGAAGACCGAGGGCGCGCTGAACAGCTACGGCATGCCACCGGACTGGACGAACTTCGAGGAGATCTGGAACACGTTCCTGCCGAAGTACGGCCCGGCGGCCGGGACGCCGCTGACCCACACCGACACCGACATGTCGAGCGCGGAGGAGATCCAGAAGTTCGACGCCGAGAAGAACAACCCGGTCGCCGACATCGGCGACATCGGGATCCAGTTCGGCCCGGTCGCCGTCGCCGCCGGCGCGGTCGCCGCGTACAAGCCGACCCGCTGGGACAAGATCCCGGACTACGCCAAGGACCCCGACGGGTACTGGATGTGCTGGTACACCGGGACGGTCTCGTTCGCCGTGAACACAGCCCTCGTGAAGAACGTTCCGCGAACGTGGGCGGACCTGCTCAAGCCCGAGTACAAGGGCCAGGTCGCGATCAGCGACCCGCGCAACTCCGGCCAGGGCGCGATGACCGTCCTCGCGGCAACCTTTGCCAGCGGCGGTGACGAGAAGAACCTGGCTCCGGGCTTCACGTACTTCGAGAATCTGAACAAGGCCGGCAACTTCACCGCGGTCGCGCCGAGCAAGGCCAACGTCGAGAAGGGCGAGGCCCCGATCGCGATCCTCTGGGACTACAACGCCCTCCCGATGCGGGACGACCTCGCGACCAAGTCGCCGGCCGTGCCGATCGAGGTGGTGATCCCCAGCGACGGGACCACCCAGGCCCCGTACTGCCACATCATCAACAAGTACGCGGCTCATCCGAACGCCGCCAAGCTCTTCCGCGAGTTCATCCTCACGGACGAGGTCCAGATCATGCAGGCCAAGAAGTACGCCCGGCCGCTCGTCCAGGGCGTCGTCCTCCCGGCCGACATCGCCGCCAAGTTCCCGCCGGACTCGGCGTACGCGTCGGTCAAGCCGATCACCGACTGGAAGGCCGCAGCGGAAGCCGTCGCCAAGCTCGCGACCGACTGGGTCATCGAGGTCGGCACCTAGCCAGCTCCTCCTCTACTGCGGGGCTCCGCGCCCGTCGCCTCCGGCGGCGGGCGCGTCCCGCGATCCAAGCACCAGAGGTGAACCAGTGACCTTCTCGAGCCGGTCGATCAACCGGATCGGACTGCTTCTCGCGTTCGCCCCGTTCCTGATCTTCTCTGTGATGTTCATGCTGATCCCGGTCGTCGCCCTGCTCCTGGGGAGCGTCGGCGGCGTCGAGCGGCTCAGCTTGGAGTGGATCGCCAAGGTCTTCACGAACGCCACGTTCCAGCGCTCGATCTGGAACTCGCTCCTGCTGTCCGTGGTCAGCTCGATCGGCGGCGCCATCATCGGGACCGCAATCGGCTATGCAATCACCCGGACGAAGCGGCCACGCGTCCGGCGCGCCCTGACCGCACTCGCGACGGTGAGCTCGAACGCCGGCGGGATCTCGCTCGGCTTCGCCTTCATCACGATCCTGGGCGCGGCCGGGATGATCACGATCCTGCTCCGAACGTTCGGGATCGACCTGCTGTCGTTCTTCTCGATCTACTCGGTCATCGGACTCATGGTCGTCTACCTGTATTTCCAGGTCCCGCTGATGATCATCCTGATGCTGCCCGCGTTCGTCGGCCTCCGGCGGGACTGGTCGGAGGCGTCGGACTCGCTGGGCGGTGACGGCCGCGACTTCTGGCGCCGGATCGGAGTCCCGGTCCTCATGCCCTCGATCGTGGCCGGGACCGTGCTCCTGTTCGTCAGCTCGATGGGCGCGTACGCGACGGCCCAGGCGCTCATCGGGAGCCGGATCAACCTGATGACGATCCAGATCTCGATCCTGCGCCGTGGCGAGATCCTGTACCAGCCCGCCCAGGCCGACGCGATGGCCGTCGTCCTGCTCCTGATCGTCGCCCTGTCGGTTCTCGCGTATCACCTCATCCAGCGCCGCGCCCAGAGGTGGATCGAGGCATGAGCATCACGAGCGACGCCCCCGCGACCTTCGTCGACCGGCCGGTCGCCACTCCGCGCCGGGGCGGTCCGGAGCTCGGCTTCACGCTCCTGTTCGTCCTCTTCACGGGGTACATGCTGATCCCCCTCGTCGGGGTCTTCCTGTTCTCGATCGCGACGACCTGGTTCGACACGATCCTGCCGGTCGGTTACACGCTCGAGCACTTCATCGAGACGGTCAACGATCCCCTGTTCATCCCGACGGTCGGTCGCTCCCTGATCGCCTCGATCGCGACGATCATCGTGAGCGTCGTCCTGATGACGCCGGTCGTCTTCCTGCTCCATGTGGCCGCGCCCCGGCTCCGCCCGATCGTCGAATTCCTGTCGCTCCTGCCGTTCGCACTGCCCACGATCGTCCTGGCGCTGTCCCTGATCCGGACCTACTCCGAGCCGCCTGTCGTCCTGTCCGGGACACCGACCCTGCTGATCCTGGCCTACGTCGTGACCGGGCTGCCGTTCATGTATCGCGGCCTTGACAACAGCCTCCGGGCCATCGACACGAAGAACCTCAGCGATGCCTCGGCGACGCTCGGCGCTTCGCGCTGGACCACCCTGAGGCGGGTGATCCTGCCGAACATCTCGACCGGCATCGTCGCGGGCGCCCTGCTGGTGTTCTCCGTCTCATTCGGCGAGTTCACGCTGTCGTCGTTCATCGTCGGCGACGCGTGGAAGACATCCGGCGTCTGGACCGTGGCGATCTGGGACGACCAGCCGCACAAGACCACGGTCATGGTGATGATCGGGTTCGCGATCAGCTGGCTGATCTCGCTGATCATCCTCTTCGCGTTCTCGAAACGGGCGACGGTCGAAGTCGGCCAGCGCTGAGGACGACACTCGAGTGGCCCGGCCGTCGTGCCATGATGGACGGGCCATGCCCACATCCTCGTTCAGCCGGACCGCCGCATGACCGCAACGCACGGGCGACCGCTGCTTGCCGACGTCGTTCGGCGGGAGCTGAAACGGCTGATCCTGGGCGGTGAGTTCGCCCTCGGCTCGAAGCTGCCCAACGAGGACCGCCTGTGCGAGCGGTTCGGGGTCAGCCGGGTCACGATCCGCGAAGCGGTCCGAGGCCTGATCGAGGACGGCCTGGTCGTGCGTCGCCACGGCTCGGGGACGTATGTCACGCGCCGGCCCCTCATCCGGAACTCGCTGGACGTGAACTTCAGCTACACCGATCACTTCCAGGAGTCGGGCTTCCGGCCCGGCCGTCGGCTGCTCGGCGTGAAGCGGATCCAGGCTGACGCCGACCTGGCGGAGGCGTTGGGGATCGCCGCCGGCGCGGCGCTCCTCGAGGTCCGCCGGATCCGGACTGCCGACGGCCGGCCGGCGATCTACTCGGTCGATCGATTGCCCGATGGCCTGATCGACCCGACCGTCGAGCGAGCCGCGTTCGGCGGATCGCTCTACCGCCTGCTCACCGCCGCCGGTCATCCGATCGCCCACGCCGAGGCCGTCCTCATCCCGGCCGTCGCCGACAAGGAGCTGGCCCACCTGCTCGACGTGTCGCTCGGGACGCCGATCCAGCACCTCCGCCAGACCGACTACGACGATGCGGGCCGGCCGGTGATGGTCTCGGACGAGTGGCACGTGACCTCGGTGATCGAGCTGCGGGTGTACCGCCGAGGACCCGGACCGGTCGGCTGAAGCGAGGAGCCTCCTGTGGCGGGTGGGGAAACTGGACGCCCGCGCATGACCGGTCGGCTTGACGCGGCCTGACGGCGACCGTACGATGAGTCATATTACGACTCTCGGTCTTGGAGGCTCTGCCATCTACGTCGTCGGCTGCGATGTCGGGACCCAGTCGACGAAGGCGATCCTCCTCGACGATCAGGGCGTGACGGCGGGCCGCGCGGCGCGGACCTACCCCACCAGCCATCCCGCGGCCGGCTGGGCCGAGCAGCAGCCGCGCGACTGGCTCGAGGCGACCCGCGGTGCGATCGGGGACGTCATGCGCGAGGCGGGTGTCGGGCCGTCCGAGATCGCAGCGATCGGGATCGCGGCCCAGGTGGACGGGATCGTGGCAGTCGACCGCTCCAACCAGGCGTTGGCGCCCGCGCCGATCTGGATGGATCGCCGCGCGACCGGTGAAGTGCGCGACGCCACGGACCGGCTCGGCGCCGCCGCGATCCTCGCGATCAGCGGCGCAAACGCCGATCC
>JALYPW010000301.1 GCA_030856145.1 Chloroflexota bacterium
ACCACGACCACCAGGACGAGGACGTAGACCACCGTCACCACGGCGAGAAATCCGATCACGCCCCGTCTCCCTTCAGGGCGGCCGGCAGCCGGGCCAGGCGGTCGTCGATCGAGGTGGCCACGCCGGCGATCGTCTGGGCGCCCGCGAGGATGTCCCCGGCAACCGCGTTGGTCGTGTTGAGATGCCAGATCTGGACGGTGTTCGCGGCGATCGACTTACCGGCGGTCCAGACATCCCGGGCGTGGGCGTCAATCCGCTCGGCCGCGCGCGCGATCCAGATGAGCAGGGCAGCCACGACGAGCACGACGACGGCGGCGAGGCCCAGGGTCAGCCACCACAACTGGATGACGTCCATCGGTGCAAACCTCCCTTGTTCAGCGGTCCTTGGCGGCCGTGTCGCTGCGGCGCAGCTTGTCGTAGGCGACATGAGCGAGCTTGTCGACGAATGTCGGGCTGCTGTACGAGCCCCAGCCCGTCGGCGGTGAGTCGCTGTGGCCCCACCGGACCTCCCGGTTGCGGTCGCGCTGGGTCATCCGCCGGAGCGGACGAACGAACGAACCGACCAGCTTGGAGGCCGTGCTCGACACGAGCGTGCCGGGTGGCGCCTTGTAGAACGGGGCGAACTTGTCCGGGAAGCCCGGCATCGTGCAGCCGATGCACACACCGCCGACGTTCATGCAGCCGCCAATGTGGTTGATCGCCCCGCGACTCGTGATGTTGCAGTTCACGACCGGCCCCCAGCAGCCGATCTCGACCAGGCACTCCTTGTCGCCGTACTCGTCGGCGAAGACGCCTTCCTCGTAATAGCCGGCGCGCAGGCACTGGCGGTGGACGGTCTCGCCGTACAGCCAGGCCGGCCGGCCAAGATCGTCGAATTCGGGAAGGGGCGCCACGCCCTGCAGGAAGAGCAGGATCGCAGCCACGGTCTCGGTGAAGTTGTCGCCGACCGGCGAGCAGCCGGGGATGTTCACGACCGGCAGACCGAGCGCGCTCCGGTAGTCGGCGCCGAGGAAGTCGGTCAGGCTCATCGAGCCGGTCACGTTGCCGAATGCGGCCGGAATGCCGCCCCACGTCGCACAGGTGCCGATGGCGATCACCGCCGCGGCGCCCGGCGCGAGGCGCTTTGCCCACTCGGCCGACGGGACCTGGCGGCGGCCCTCCACGGGCCCATCGCCCTCCTCGCCGATGGCAGACCAGTAGCCGCCCGTTCCGGCCAGCGACTCGTCGGCGAGGGAGCCCTCGTAGACGACGACGTAGGGCGCGCCCAGCTCGCCGCGGGCGGCCTTCTTCATCGGTTCCATGAAGGCGTCGCCGGCCTCGAGCTGGACCGCCGTATGGTGCAGGAACACGATCGGGACGCCCGGCAGGGCGCCGGTCAGGAGGCTCTCCACCGATGGCGCCGTGGCGCCGAGGACCGCGATCGAGCAGCCGTCACAGCTCATGCCGGCGAGCCAGAAGACATGGACCTGCTCGAACGCGCCGATCTTCGTCCGGGGCCCGGCCTTGGCGGCCACTGCGGTCGCCCACTCCTCCTGGCTGATCCCGGCGACATTGCCGACCTGGGACATCGGAGGCTTTGCCGGGGACGCGGGTTCCGTCATCACCATCTTGGGTCTCCTGTGGGCCGGCGAGGTCTAGGTCGTGACCGGGGTCCGAGTGAGTCGCTCCGCCAGGATGTCGGCGAGCGCCCCGATCGCGCCGACGGCCGAACCGTCCGGTGCGTGATCGATCGCGGACAGGCCGAGCCGGTCGGCTTCCGCGACCTCGGTGTCGAAGGGAATGGCCGCGACGATCTCGAATTCGTGAGCGGCGCCGTACTGCAGGATCGCCTCCTTGTCCCGATCGTCGCGGATCTTGTTGGCGACCACCCAGACCTCGGGCAGGCCGAGCTCCCGGGCGAGGGGCACGACCCGACCGGCCGTCTCCAGGGAGCGGTAGTACGGCTCGGTCACGACGAGCAGCGCATCCACGTTGCGGACGGTGCCCCGGGACAGGTGCTCGATCGATGCCTCGGTGTCGAGGATCGTGATCTCCCGTGGCTCGCTCGAGGCGAGCTGCTCCATGACGTCGCGAACGGCCGAGTGCTGACCACAGATGCAGCCCTGGCCGGCCCCGAGGAGGCCCGTCATCGTCAGCACGCCGATCTGGTCCGGGCCCATCACGCCGTACTCGGCCAGGACCTCGGACAGCGGCCGGGACAGGTGGGCGACCTCATGGCCCGCCGCGTCGTGCTGATCGTCGAGGATCGC
>JALYPW010000331.1 GCA_030856145.1 Chloroflexota bacterium
ACGGATCGCTCCGCGGGATCGTGACCGAGCCCGGGTTCGTGGATCGCGACGGGGCGGTCGATCGGGCGCGGGCGCTGCCACGCTGGGAGGACCAGGACTTCGTCGGCCAGGTGTCGCCGGCGTCGATCATGGACGTCGGGCGGGCGGAGGACGGCGGCCCGCTGATCGGGATCGTGGACTTCGGGCTGAAGTCGAACATCGTCCGGGGAATGCGCCGGCGCGGGGCTCGGGTCCGGATCCTGCCGCACACGATCTCGACGGCCGTGGCGCTCGCGGACGACATCGACGGGCTGATCCTGTCGCCGGGTCCGGGCGATCCGGCGCGGCTGGACGGGCCGGTTGCGCTGGCCCGGGCGATCATCGAGGACGGGCGGCCGCTGCTCGGGATCTGCCTCGGCCACCAGATCGTGGCCCGGGCCGCCGGTGCGGAAACGACCCGGCTCCGGTTCGGCCATCACGGCGCGAACCACCCGGTCCGCGACGTCGAGCTGGGGCTGGTCCAGGTGACCGCCCAGAACCACGAGGTCCAGGTGGTGGGCGAGTCCGTGACGGCCGCGTCTGGCTTTCACGTGAGCCAGGTGAACCTGAACGACGGCTCCGTCGAGGGCCTGCGCCACGCGACGCTCCCGATCGAGACCGTCCAGTACCACCCCGAGGGCGCGCCGGGCCCGCTCGACGCGCTCGCGGTGTTCGACCGGTTCGTGGCGAAGGCGACGGCGCGGGCCGCAGAGCGGATCGCCCGATGAGCACGCCGTCGGCGCAATCCGCCTCAATATTCGCCCCGGGACTGCTACGGCGAGTTTCGGGACCTGCCGCCCGCTCGAGTCGGCAGAATCAGCCGGCGGCGGCTAGCAACCGAGGGGCTGCTGCCCGGCGCGTCCGTGCGACCCGCCGTAAGAGTCCCGGGGCAACTACATGGTGAAGTTGCCCGGAGATCCTCCGGTCGCCGCGCCGCGCCGCAAGCCCGCCAGCGTGCTCATCCTCGGCTCGGGGCCGGTGGTCATCGGCCAGGCCGCCGAGTTCGACTACGCCGGCACCCAGGCCTGCCGCGCCCTCCGTGCCGAGGGCGTCCGGACGATCCTGATCAACAGCAACCCGGCCACGATCATGACCGACCCGTCGGTCGCCGACGCGATCTACCTCGAGCCGCTCACCGTCGAGGCGGTCGAGGCGGTCATCGCGAAGGAGAAGCCCGAGGGCCTGCTTGCCGGGCTCGGTGGCCAGACGGCCCTGAACCTGACCGCCGCCATGGCCGAGGCCGGCGTCTTCGAGCGCCACGCCATCAAGCTCCTCGGCACGCCGCTCGAGGCGATCCGGATGGCCGAGGACCGCGAGGCGTTCCGCGACCTGCTCGATCGGCTGGAGCAGCCGTATGCCGCGAGCTTCATCGTCGAGGGCGCGACTGCCGAGGCTCGTCGCACGTCCGCCGACGAGGCGCTGGCCACGATCGGCCTGCCTGCGATCGTCCGCCCGGCGTTCACCCTCGGCGGGACCGGCGGCGGGATCGTCGAAACGGAGGAGGCGTACCGCGAGCGGATCCGGGCAGGACTCCGGGCCAGCCCGATCGGCCAGGTGATGGTCGAGAAGTGCCTCGTCGGCTGGCAGGAGATCGAGTACGAGGTGATGCGCGACGCCGACGACACGTGCATTGCCGTGTGTTCGATGGAGAACGTCGACCCGCTCGGGGTCCACACGGGCGACTCGATCGTGGTCGCGCCCGTCCAGACGCTCCCGGATCCCGTCCACCAGCGGTTGCGCAGCGCGGCGCTCGCAATCATCCGGGCGCTCGGCGTCGAGGGCGGCTGCAACGTCCAGTTCGCGCTCTCGCCGGACTCCACGGATTATGCGGTGATCGAGGTCAACCCGCGGGTCTCGCGCAGCTCCGCGCTCGCGTCAAAGGCCACGGGCTATCCGATCGCCCGGGTCGCCGCCCAGATCGCGATCGGGCGGACGCTGGCCGACATCCCGAACGTCGTCACCGGCACGACCGTCGCCGCCTTCGAACCGGCCCTCGACTATGTCGTCGTCAAGCTGCCGCGCTTCCCGTTCGACAAGTTCCCGACCGCCGACCGGACCCTCGGCAGCCAGATGAAGGCGACCGGCGAGGTGATGGCGATCGATCGAACGTTCGGAGCCGCGTTGAACAAGGCCCTCCGCGGGCTGGAGCAGGCGGGCGCCGGGCCGCTGGCCGAAGATCCGAGCTGGACGCCGAGCTTCGACTACCTGGCCGGCGTCTACGGCGGGTCGCGGGGACGGCCCGACCGCGCGGCCGCGGCCGACGAGATCGACGACGACGAACCGATCCGCTGGATCGACGAGACCGGCCAGTCCTGCGAATCCACCCGCCACGCCCAGCGGACCGCTGCCCCGATCGTCCTGCGCCGGTTCCTCGCGCCCTCGGACTCGCGGCTGTGGCGGCTCCTCGGCCTGCTCCGCCGGGGCGTTCCCGAGGTCACGATCCAGGAGGCGACCGGCATCGCCCCGTGGTTCCTCGCCGAGATGGGCCGGAACGTCGCCCTCGAAGCCGAGGTCCGCGCGTTCCGTGGCCGGCTCACCGACCCCACCGACGACGAAGCGGCGATCCTCCTCGCCACGGCCAAGCGGGCCGGCTTCGGCGACCACGAGCTCGCCGCCATGGCCGGCGTGGACGAGGAGGCGCTCCGCGACACCCGCCTGGCGCTCGGCCTGCGCCCGGGCTACGCCATGGTCGACACGTGCGCCGCCGAGTTCGCGGCCGAAACGCCGTACTTCTATTCGACCTACGCCGCGGCCGGCTCGGAGCCCGAGGCGCCGCCGGTTCAGCGGCCCGCGGCCCTCGTCATCGGCAGCGGCCCCGTCCGGATCGGGCAGGGGATCGAGTTTGACTACTGCGCCGTCCAGGCCGCCCAGACCCTTCGTGATCGCGGCTGGCAGGCGGTGATGATCAGCTCCAACCCAGAGACCGTCTCGACCGACTTCGACGCCAGCTCGCGTCTGTACTTCGAGCCGCTCGACCCGGAGAGCGTCCGGAGCGTGATCGAGGCCGAAACGGGTCCGGG
>JALYPW010000340.1 GCA_030856145.1 Chloroflexota bacterium
TCTCCCAGCCGAGCGCGAACCAGGCCGGCTGAGCCGTGCGCGCGGCGGCAACCGCGTCCTTGACGTCCTGGCGGGTCCCGGTCGCGAAGTGGCCGAGGACGATGTCGTGGTCGATCGGGCTGCGGACGACCGACTCGCCCTCGCCGTCACGTTCCTGGCCGTCGACGAGGTTGCGATGATGCCCGTCGAGCATCGTCTTTGCCTCGGCGAGGCCGGCCTCGTATTCGCGGTGGAGCTGCTCGTTGTCGGCGCGGAGCGTGGCGTACGTGATCTTGAGACGCGGCTGCGACTCGGTCGTCATCGGTCGGAAACCTCGGGGTGCGGACGGGCGACGGGACGTTGCGGCCAGTCTAGCGCGGAGCCCGGCCCGCCCGATCCGTTGGTCCCCGTTCCGACCGTGACCGTTCGGTGGCTGGCTCCGAACGGGGATGAGGCGCATCCTGACGGCATGTCTCGATCCCTGCGCGCCCGTCTCGGGTCCGGCCTGCTCGGCCTGGCCCTCGTCCTCCCGGCTGCCGCCGCGGCACCGGCGTCGGCCGCCGCCGCCGATTTTCCGGCCGGGTTCACCGGTTACCACACGTATGCCGAGGTCGTCGCCGACGTGAACGCGGTCGTCGCCGCCCACCCGACGATCGCCAGCAAGCTCGCGATCGGCACGAGCTACCAGGGCCGAACGATCTGGGCGGTCAAGATCTCCGACAACGTCGCGGCCGACGAGGCCGAGCCGGAGGTCCTGTTCGACGGCGGCACCCACGCCGACGAGCACATGGGCGTCGAGATGAGCCTGAAGATCATGCATTGGCTGGCGGACGGCTATGGCACGGACGCCCGGATCACGAGCATCGTCAACAGCCGCGAGGTCTGGATCATCCCGACCGTCAACCCCGACGGAGCCGAGTACGACATCAGCGGCGGCAGGTTCCACTTCTGGCGCAAGAACCGCCAGCCGAACGCAGGCACGACCGCGATCGGGACCGACGTCAACCGCAACTTCGGCTATCGCTGGGGCGGCGGCGGGCGGACGAGCACGAACCCGGCCGCCATGACGTACCAGGGACCGTCCGCCTTCTCGACCCCGGAAGCCCGCAACGTCCGCGACTTCCTCGCCAGCCGGGTCGTCAACGGCCGTCAGCAGATCCGGACCGCGATCACGTTCCACGAGTACGGCCGTCTCGTGCTGTGGCCGTACGGCTACACGACCACGAACATCCCGACCGACATGACCGCCGACGACCACAACGCGCTCGTCCTGATTGGCAAGCGGATGGCCACGTTCAACGGCTACAAGCCCGAGCAGGCGAGCGACCTGTATGTCACGTCGGGCACGACCCGCGACTACGCGTACGGGGCGTACCGCATCTTCGCGTACACGTTCGAGCTGTCGGTCAAGGACTACCCCGACGACGCGTTGATCGCGTCCGAGACCGGGCGCAACAAGGAAGCCGCGCTCTACCTGATCGAGCGGGCCACATGCCCGCTGGCCGTCCTGGGCGCGACGACCCGGATCGCCCGATGCGGAGCGTTCGACGACGACCTCGAAGCGGCCCGTGGCTGGCGCGTCAACCTGGCCGGGACCGACACCGCCACCGCCGGCCAGTGGCAGCGCGGCGATCCCGCGCCGACGACGACGGCGTCTGGCCGAAAGCAGCCCGATGGCGTCACGTCCGGCCGATACGGGTTCGTGACGGGGCTTGCCGGCGGCTCGAGCGCCGCGTCGTACGACCTCGACGGCGGGCGGACGACGACGACCTCGCCGACGATCGCTCTCCCTGCGACGGCCGGCCAGAAGCTCCAGTTTCGATGGTCGTTCGGTTGCGACGCATCGGCCACCGCGGCCGACGAGTTCCGGGTCGAGATCCTCGACGGCTCGGTCGCGACGACCGTCCTCGTGACGAAGGGCGCCGGCACGGAGCGGAATGCCGGCTGGCATCTCGCGTCACTCGATCTTGGGCGCTGGGCGGGCCGGACGATCCGGTTGCGGTTCTCGGCGACCGATGGTGGCGGCAGCGGCATCGTCGAGGCGGCGTTCGACGACGTCCGGGTGACCCAACCGCAGTAGATCGGCGGTCGCGGACGTGGCCCAGCGGCGCGCCGGCGCAGCCGCGCGGCGGGCGCGCCGGG
>JALYPW010000364.1 GCA_030856145.1 Chloroflexota bacterium
GTACTGGACCTCCTCGGAGTCTGGGCCGGGGTGGTAGTACGGGGCGTCCTTGAGCTTGGCATCGGGGATCGGCAGCTCGAGCCGATCTCGGAAGATCCGGAGCTCGGCCTCGGACAGCTTCTTCGCCTGGTGGGTGATGTTCCGCGCCTCGACGCCGGTCCCGAGTGTCCAGCCCTTCACGGTGTGGGCGAGGATCACGGTCGGCGCGCCGGTCGACTCAGTGGCAGCCTTGTACGCGGCGTAGACCTTGCGGTAGTCGTGGCCGCCGCGGCGGAGCTTGGCGAGGTCGTCGTCGGACAGGTGCTCGACCAGCTTGCGCAGGCGCGGATCCGGACCGAAGAAGTGCTCCCGGATGTACGCGCCACCGGCAACCGAGTACTTCTGGAACTCGCCGTCCAGGGTGTTGTTCATCTTCTCGACGAGGACGCCGTCGACGTCACGGGCGAGGAGCTCGTCCCACTCGCGGGCCCATACGACCTTGATCACGTTCCAGCCCGAACCGCGGAACACGGCCTCGAGCTCCTGCATGATCTTGCCGTTGCCGCGGACCGGGCCGTCGAGGCGCTGGAGGTTGCAGTTCACGACGAACGTCAGGTTGTCGAGGCCCTCGCGGGCGGCGACGTGGAGCGCCCCGAGCGACTCGGGCTCATCGGACTCGCCGTCGCCGAGGAAGGCCCACACGCGCGAGCCGCTGGTGTCGAGCAAGCCCCGGTTGTGGAGGTAGCGGTTGTAGCGGGCCTGGTAGATCGCGCTGATCGGTCCGAGACCCATCGAGACCGTCGGGAACTCCCAGAAGTCGGGCGTGAGCCGCGGATGCGGGTACGAGGACAGGCCCTGGCCGGGCACCGACTCGCGCCGGAAGTGGTCAAGCTGGTCCTCGGAGAGCCGGCCCTCGAGATAGGCCCGGGCGTACATCCCCGGCGCCGCATGACCCTGATAGAAGATCTGGTCGCCGGCGCCGTCGCCGTCCTTGCCCCGGAAGAAGTGGTTGAAGCCGACCTCGTACAGGCTGGCCGCCGAGGCATACGTCGCGAGGTGCCCGCCGATCCCGGTGAACCGGTTGTTCGCCCGGAGGACCATCGCGACGGCGTTCCAGCGGACGATCCGCCGGATCCGGTGCTCGATCGACTCGTCACCCGGAAAGAATGGCTCCTGCTCCGGGCTGATCGTGTTGATGTAGCGGGTCTGGGTCAGCGGCGGCAGCCCGACCTGAAGCTGGCGCGCCCGCTTCAGGAGCTTGTAGACGAGGAAGCGGGCCCGGCTTTCTCCCTCCTGCTCGACGAGCTGATCGAAGGACTCGAGCCACTCGCTGGTCTCGGCCGCGTCGATGTCGGGGAGCTGGTGCTTGAATTCGTCGAAGTACATCGCTGCCTCGGAAGGGTGCCGGTGACGCTCGGTGGGGGACGGTCAGGTCGGTTCGAGTCGGAGGGTCGTGTCGAGGACGTCGTCGGCGACCATCGCATCGGTGGCGGGGTCGGCCGGGTACTTGGCCCGGAAGCCGGCGGAGGTCCGCTCGATCGCGTCAGGGTCTGTGGCCGGGATCGCGGTTGCCGACAGCCGCCGGCCGTCCACGTGGAGGGCAACGGCGGGATTGGCCAGGGCCTCACGATACCAGCGAGCGGTGGCTCCTCGATACGACCGGATCAGGACCTCGGCGTCGTCGACGACGGCCCAGATGATCGTCCGGTGGACCGGCCCGTCGGGAGCCTGGGTCTCGATCTCGACCTCCTGCGCGGCATGGATCCGGGCGAGGTCGTCGGTGGCAAAGCTCATCCCCGAAAGCGTAGCCGATCCCCTCGGACAGGGACGAACCGAGCCTCCGAAGAACACGACCGGCCGAGATTGAGATGCCCATGCAAGGGTTCTGCAATGTCGCTGTCGAGTCGCCGGAACCAACTCGGCCGCAGGCTCACAGCCAGGAGCGAGGCGCATCGACCGAACCCGCCGAGTCCCGATTGAACGACGAACCCCCCAGAACCGTCACGATCAGGTCAGTCGATCAGCCAATAGAGGTGTTTCGTGGGAACCCAGCCCCTGGTCCTCGTCGCCGACGACGAGCCCCGGATCACGAAGCTCGTGTCGATCGCCCTGAGCGAAGAGGGCTTTCGGGTCGTCACCGCGTCCGGCGGCGAGGACGCTCTCGCCAAGGCCGAGGAGATTCGCCCCGACATCGTCCTTCTCGACATCGTCATGCCCGATCTCGACGGGATCGAGGTCATGCGTCAACTCCGCGAGCAGCGCCCGGTCCCGGTCATCCTGCTGACCGCCAAGGGCGCCACGGCCGACAAGGCCAAGGGCCTCGACCTCGGCGCCGACGACTACATCGCCAAGCCGTTCCACCCCGACGAGCTGGCGGCCCGCGTCCGAGCCGTCATCCGGCGCTCGACCGGCGTCGAGCCGGGGGCTGGCGTGGTCGCCTTCGACGACGTCGAGATCGACCTGGAGCGGCGCATGGTCCGGCGCGGCGGCGAGCTCGTGCAGCTGTCGCGCACCGAGTGGCTGCTCCTGCAGCACCTCGCCACCCACCCCGGCAAGGTCGTCCTCCACACGGAGCTCCTGACCAAGGTCTGGGGCCCCGAGTACCGCGACGATCTCCAGTACCTCCGGGTCTGGATCAGCCGGGTCCGCCGCAAGCTCGGCGCGAAGCCCGGTGAGCCCGGCCGGATCCGGACGTTCCAGGGCATCGGCTACCTCCTCGACGTCGAGGGCACGGCCGGCGGCGGTCCCGAGGACGCGGCCGATGAGCTCGCGGAGGTCGGTGACGACGCGGTCGAGGAGAACGGCAACGAGACGGCCGCCCCGGTCGGCTGAGCCCGTCCTCCCGAGATCACGACACGTTGCCCGTCCCAGGACGGGCAACGTTCTGTGTCATGACCGTCTCGCAGGCGAGGTGGATCGTAACGCTGTTGCAAGGCCGATCGAGGTCGTGCCGGTCGGTCCGCAGCCCCGCCCGGCCGATGCTGGTCTCCCGCCCCCTCGGCGGCATCGATGGAAGGGACAACTGCCATGACCTACGAAGAGCGCACCGTGCGCGAAGACGACGGCGTCGTCGCGTCGCCAGGCGTGACCACCGGCGGCTCGACCGTCGTCCAGCGTCGCGTCACCCGGACCCCGAGCGGCGGCGAGATGGCCGGCCGGATCGTCGTCCTCCTGTTCGGGATTGTCCAGACGTTCATCATCGCCAGGATCGTCCTGCTCCTGCTCGACGCCCGCGAGGGCAACGACCTGGTCGCGTTCATCCTGAACACGAGCCAGATCTTCGTCGGCCCGTTCGAAGGAATCCTCAGGACGGACGCGTTGGCGTCGGGCGGCTCGGTCTTCGACGTCACGGCCGTCCTCGCCCTCGTCGGCTGGACGATCCTCGAGGCTCTGATCCTGGCTGCGGTCGGCATCTTCCGGCGCGAGCCCCGAGGCGCCTGACCGACCACCGATCGGCCCGACCGCGGGTCGATCGGACGTCAACTCATCCTCCTCGACGGCGGCGTTCCACACGGGCGCCGCCGTCGACGTTTGCTAGCGTAGGCGGATGCAGCGCTACGACCGCCGAACGGCCCTCGTGATCGTCGACCTCCAGAACGACTTCGCCGACCTTTCGGGCG
The DNA here is from genome assembly GCA_030856145.1 of Chloroflexota bacterium. GTDB lineage: Bacteria > Chloroflexota > Limnocylindria > Limnocylindrales > CSP1-4 > CF-46. The sequence goes on from JALYPW010000364.1 coordinate 3,600, forward strand.
GCCTGTCGGTCCACGGCGGCGCGAACCTCGTCCCGATCATCAACGCCGAGATCGCGGCGGCTCGTTCGGCCGAGGCCACGATCGTGTTCACCCAGGACTGGCACCCGCCGGTGACGCCGCACTTCGCGAAGGACGGCGGAGCGTGGCCGGTCCACTGCGTCGGCGACACGTGGGGCGCCGAGCTCCATCCCGATATCGACGCCGAGGCGCTGTCCGCGGCAGCCCGGGTCCGCAAAGGCGTCAACGGCGAGGATGGCTACTCCGGCTTCACGACCCGCGACCCGCTGACCGGTGAGACCGCCCCGACCGCGCTCGAAAGCCTCCTCCGCGACGCTGCGATCGAGCGGGTCATCGTGTGCGGCCTCGCGACCGACTACTGCGTGAAGGCGACGGCGCTCGACGCGGCCCGGCTCGGCTTCGAGACCGCGATCCTCCTCGACGCGATGCGACCAGTCGAGCTCACGCCAGGTGACGAGCAGCGGGCGATCGACGAGATGAACGCGGCGGGCGTCCACTCGTGGTCGACCCGGATGCGCTAGGCGCCGACGCCCAACGTGGAGATCCACCTGGTCGACGCGACGTACGAGCTGTTCCGTGCCCACTACGCCCCACGTCCGACGGTCCGCGGCCGCGACGACATCGTGCTCTCGGGCGTGTCCGGACTGTGCGATCAGCTCCTCTACCTGCTGCGCGAGGAGGGCGCGACCCACGTCGGCTGCGCCACGGACCGGGTGATCGAGTCGTTCCGGAACGACCTCTATCCCGGCTACAAGTCGTCGGCCGGGATGGATCCCGAGCTCCTCGCCCAGTTCCCGATCGCGGAGGAAGCGATCGAGGCGCTCGGGCTCGTCCTGTGGCCGATGGTCGAGGTCGAGGCGGACGACGCGATCGGGACGGCCGCGGCCCGCTTCGGCGCCGAGGCAGCAGTCGACACGATCCTGATCTGCACGCCCGACAAGGACATGGCCCAGTGCGTCGTGGGCGAGAGGATCGTCCTCCGCGATCGCCGCCGCCAGATCACTTACGACGAGGCCGGCGTCCTCGAGAAGTGGGGCGTTCCACCCGTCTCGATCCCGGACTGGCTGGCCCTCGTCGGCGACTCGTCCGATGGATTCCCGGGCCTGCCCGGCTGGGGCGCAAAGTCGGCAGCCGCAGTCCTGCGGCGCTACGGCTCGATCGACGACATCCCGGCCAGAGCAAGCGAGTGGGACGTCACGGGCGTGACCGGGTCGGTCCGCCTGGCCGCGGTCCTCGCCGATCAGCGGGCGGATGCCCTCCTGTATCGGACGCTCGCCCGACTCCGCCTCGATGCCCCTCTGCCCCAGGCCACGGCAGCCGAACTCGAGTGGGGCGGCACGCCGCGGGTGGCGTGGGAGTCGTTCTGCGATCGCTGGGGACTGGATCGGCTGCGTGGCCGGCCGCACCGTTGGGCGGAGGGCTGAGCGCCGGCCGGAACGGCGCTCAGCGCCTGTTGGCGAGGGTCACGATCCGAGCATGATGGGCCGGCGCCGCCGCAATCGCGCCGATCGACCGGGAAGCCTTCGTCGGGTCATACCACGAGCCGCCGTCGAAGGAGCTGACCAGGGCCCCGCCGCGCTCGGCGATCAGGCCGGCCGCAGCCACGTCCCAGAGCGACAGGCTCGACTCCTGGACGAAGGCGTCGAAGCGGCCGTTGCCGACATACGCGAGGGCCAACGCGGCAGAGCCCATCGAGCGCGAGATCCGGATCTCCCGGCGGATCGCCCGGGCCCGGTTCTGGACCGACCGGCCGGACAGCGACAGGGAGATCACCCAGTCGCTCAGCTTCTCCTTGCCGGACGCCCGGATCGGGCGGCCGTTGAGGGTCGCCGGCCCATCCGCGGTGGCCGCGAACAGTTCGGACCGGGTGGGATCGAGGACCACGCCCACGACCGGACGGCCGTCAACGACAAGCCCGATCGAGGCGCAGAAGACCGGCAGCCCGTTGGCGTAGTTGACGGTGCCGTCGAGCGGATCGATGACCCAGACGCGGCCGCTCGGGTCCGTGGCCGTTGCGCCAGCCGTCGCGCTGGGCGCGCCGGCAGCGGCCGCATGCGCGCCGGATTCCTCGGCGAGGATGGCGTCGGCCGGGAAGCGCGCCTGGATGGCGGCGATGATCAGGGCCTCGGACTCGTGATCCGCCTCCGTGACGACATCCCGGGCGCTCTTGTGGTCGATCCGCTCGAGGCGCTCGTACCGATCCATGAGCACCCGGCCTGCGGCCAGGGCGGCATTGCTTGCGAACGAGAGCTCAGCCGCCCACGCAGCGGTCGATGTCGCGTCGGCGGCCGTGACCGTCGTCAGGGTCTCGCTCACGGCCCGCTGCACGCGATCATCAGCGGGCGGCCCGGATCGCCGAACGAGACCTCGTGGTCGAACGTGATCGTTGCGCCCGGCCCGACCCTCGGGCTGGTCAGGACGCTGCTGTCGACGACCCCCCGATCCGCGGGATCCGTGAGGCGGCAGGACGCGCTTCCGAGCGCCGTGCCCTCGTTGCGGATCTCGATCGTGGCGATGACCGCGCCGACCGCCGGGCCGGCCCGGACCGCGGTGACCTTCGCGCTGAACGGGCCCACGCCGGCCACCGCGAGATGGGCGGCAACGGCCAGTCCCGCGATCGCCAGGCCGACCGCGAGGAACACGGTCCCGTGAACCTGCGAGCTGGCGCTGTCCTTCAGGCCAAGCGGATTGCAGCGTTCACACAAGCCGACCTCGAGGCCCACCGGTGCGCCGCATCGGGCGCAGGGATGGGTCGGGACAGGCCGGATCGGGGTCGCGGGCGCGGTCATTGCCTTCGATGGTGCCACGGATCCGCGGGCCGGATGCCCGGACGGGCGGCCGCGGCCCCGGCTCACCAGCGTTCGACGGCCTCGACCAGCGCGTCGACGTCGGCTGTCGTCCGGGCGAGGACGATGGCGCCGTCGGCCCCGATCTCCTGCCAGCGCTGCCACTCGGCTCGCGGCTCGCGGACCCACGGCGACTCGGCGATGTCCGATTCGGCGAGCCACTCGCCCTGGAAGCCGACGAGGACCTGCTGGTCGGCCCGCGATCGACCGGCCGAGTCGAGCGCCTCGAGGTAGATCGGCAGGTTCTGCTCGAAGTTGTCGTCGAACGCGCTCCAGCCGTCGCCGATCCGACCGGCCAGTCGGGCGCCGGCGGGCGTCTCGCCGCCGATGACGATCGCCGGCGCGGGCACCGGGATCGGGAAGGCGACGGCCTCGTGGAGCGGGTAGTAGGGCGACGGTCGAGTCACCGGTCCGCCCGTCCACAGGGCCCGGACGACCGCGATCGCCTCCTCGAGCCGGGCGGCGCGCTCTTTCGCCTCGGGGAACTCCATGCCGTACGCCGCGTGCTCTATTGGCGCCCCGCCGATCCCGATCCCGAGCACGAGCCTGCCACCGCTCGCGATCTGGAGCGTCGAGGCCATCCGGGCGAGGAGCGCGGGGTGGCGGTTCATGACGTTGGCGACAAACGGCCCGACCGTGATCCGGCGCGTCCGGGCGGCGGCCATGGCCAGGATCGTCCAACCCTCGACGACTGGCACGGTCAGGTCGCCCCGGCCCATGAAGTGATCCCAGGCCCAGATCCCGGCATAGCCCGCCTCGTCGAGCCGCTGGGCGCTCTCGAGCCACCACTCGGGCTGGGCGCGGATCGTCCGGATCGTGACGCCGATCGGCAGCCGATCGGTCACGACGCCGCGCCCCGACGGACAGATGGCCAGATCGCCAGGCCGGACGTGGCGAATGCCACCGGATCTAGAGCCCGGTCTCGAACAGGCGGATGTCCTCGGGCGAGGAGGCATGCCCGTCGCCGCGAGTGTGCTCGAGGGCGGCCCGAGCGCCGAGGGCGTCGAGGTCGGCCGGGAACCGCGCGATCATGTCGAGCACAACCTGCTGGATCCGCTCGGCGTTCTGCGAGAAGACTTCGAGAACCGAGCGGGCGTCCACGGCCTCGGTGCCCTCGATCACCCCCGCGTCGTAGTCGGTGATCAGGGCAATATTCACGACCGCCATCCCGACCTCGCGGCACAGGTACGCCTCGGGATACTGGGTCATCGAGATGACCTCCCAGCCGGCATCGGCGAACCACTTCGACTCGGACTTCGTCGAGAAGCGCGGCCCGTTGATGATCACGATGGTGCCGGTCTCGTGGAACGGGATGCCGTGCTCGCGGATCACGTCGGCGGCCACTCCCCGGAGAACCGGATCGTAGATGTCGGCAGATGAGACGTGGGTGACGATCGGGCCGTCGAAGAACGTGCACTCGCGACCGTAGGTCCGGTCCACGAACTGGTCACACAGGACGAAATCGCCGGGCGCGACGTGGCGCTGGAGTGAGCCCGCCGCGCACGGCGAGATCACGGCCTTGACGCCGAGCGAGCGCATCGCCCAGACGTTGGCCCGGTAGTTGATCTTGTGCGGCGGGATCGTGTGGCGCCGGCCGTGGCGAGGCAGGAATGCGACCGCCCGACCGCCGACGGTCGCGAGGAAGAACGAATCGGACGGCGGTCCGTACGGCGTGTCGACCTTGATCTCGCGGACGTCGTCGAGCAGCGAGTAGAACCCCGAGCCGCCGAAGACGCCGATCTCCGCCGTGTCCGCAACCACCGTCGCGTGCCTCCTTGTCGGGACCGTCGCGCGGCCGGATCCGGGGATCGCGGTCGGCGGCCTGGAATTTGGGGGCGGGCCGGTCAACGGCCGCCCTTCGCCGTCGGATTGTCGCACGCCTGATCGGCGCGAGCCCGCGGAAAGCTGATCTCCGTGATTCCGGCCGATTACGATGGCCGGGCCGTGGAGGACCAGCCCTGATGACCGATCCGATCGACGAGACCCAGCCGCACGCGACGAGTCCGAGCCCGCCCAGCAGCGGCGAGCCGCCGGCGCCCCTCCCGGCCGCCTCGAGCCTGCGGGTCGATCCCGCGGGCCCGAAGGACACCGGCTGGCGCGAGCCCGCCTGGTTCCCGCCCCGCGACAAGGATCGCGGTCCCAGCCTGGCCGCGCTCGTGACCGGCCTCGCCCTGGTGATCATCGGTCTGTACTTCTTCCTCGATCGGACGCTCGGCGTCGCGATGCCCCGGATCCAGTGGTCCACGTTGTGGCCGGTGGTCCTGATCGTGATCGGCGCGATCGTCCTGGTTCGATCGGTCAGCCGCCGGTCGTGAGCAACCAGCCCGCGTGAGCAACGAACCCGGGCCGGGCGATGTCGCGGCGATCCTGGCCCTCGCCGACTGGCGCCGGACGATCGCCACGCTGTACGCCGACGTCCGGCGCCTCGCCACGGACGATCCGGCGGCCGCCCTCGAGCACTGGCGGGCGGTCCGCGAGGATCTCTTCCGCGACCATCCCCGCTCGCCCGTCCTCCCCGCCGACCGCGCCGCATTCCGGGCGCGCCACTTCGGGCACGATCCGCGACTCCGCTTCGAGGTCGCCGTCGAACGGATCGAGGCCGTCGTGGACGACGCGCTCGCACCGGGTGGGTCGATCGACTTCGGGGGCGAGCCCTCGGTCGGCCTGCCCGTCAGCGGCGGCGGGACGATGGCCTTTGCGCGCTTTGGCGCGGTCACCGTCCCGTTCATCGAGGGCCCGCGCCGCCTCGAGCTGTTCTGGATGGAAGGCTACGCGGGCGGCCTGTTCCTGCCCTTTCGCGACGCGACCAACGGGGTCGAGACCTATGGCGCCGGACGCTATCTCCTCGATGGCGCGAAGAGCGCCGATCTGGGCGGCGACCCGGGTGCCGACGGCCACGGCGCAACGGTGATCCTCGACTTCAACTTCGCGTTCCAGCCGTCATGCGCGTTCGATCCCCAGTACGCCTGCCCGCTGAGCCCGCCGTCGAACCGGCTGGACCTGCCGATCCGGGCCGGCGAGCGCCTCGCGTAGGGCCGAACGATCGGCGACCCCCGGGTTCCGTTCGCGCCCGACCCAGACCGTTGGGGCGTCCGACGATCCGGCACGGCGCGTACGAGCCGACCCGCCTGATCCGCGCGGCCCTGACCAGCGAGCCTCGCCGGGGGCCCTGACTGCGACGTCGGCGGCCCGTCGCGGCGACGTTGGCCGCCCGTCGCGGCGACCTCGCGTACCATCGAGGCCATGGAG
>JALYPW010000414.1 GCA_030856145.1 Chloroflexota bacterium
CTCCTGGTGGGCGGCCCGCAGGCCGCACGTCGGTCGGTTCAGAGCCGGACGCGCGAGCGGCGCGAAACCGCTGGGTCCGGGATTCGGTCAGGCGCTCAGAACGGCAGGTCGTCGAGGTCGCCGGGGCCATCGTCGTAGCCGCCGCCACCGCTCCGCTGGGCGGGAGGGCCGGCCTGAGCTCCGGCCCCGGCCGGGCGCGGGGCGGACGACGGACCGGCGGATCCGAAGTCGCCATCGCCGTCCTCGCGCGACTTGCGCTCGAGGGCGATGACGTTGTCCGCGGTGATCTCGAGCGAAGTCCGCTTCGTGCCGTCCTTGGCGTCGTACTCGCGGGTCCGGAAGCGGCCCTCGACGAAGACACGGTTGCCCTTCCGGAACTCCTCGGCGGCGCGCTCGGCGCGATCGCCCCAGACCGTGACCCGGAACCAGTCGGTCCCGAGGTCGGCCCACTCGCCGGATGCGGCATCCCGGCCGCGGTGAGTGACCGCGACGCTGAATTCGGTGACCTGACGACCGTTCGGCGTGTAGCGCATCTCGGGATCGCGCCCGAGATTGCCGATGATCATCACCTTGCTGAAGGCCATGGTCGTCCTCCCTCAGTCGATGGCGGCGGGGGCCGCCTCGGTCTCGGACTCGTCGATCCGCTCTGCGCGGTCGTCGCCGTCCTCCTCGTCCTCGGCCGACGGCAGGTCGGCGTCGTCGACGTCCTCGTCTTCGTCGCCGTCGGCGCCCGCCCGACCCGGCCGGGCCGGTCGGTCGTCCCGGGTGACGAGGTGGCGGAGGACCTCCTCGGTGATCTGGAGGGTCCGCTCGAGCTCGACGAGGGCCTCACCGGGGGCCTCGAAGAGGATGATGTGGTACGAGCCTTCGCGGAACCGGTCGATCTGATAGGCCAGCCGACGGCGGCCCCAGGGGGCGACCTTCACGATCTGGCCGCCCGCGGCGACCAGTTGGCGAGTCGTCTTGTCGATGACCGCCTGGGCCTTGTCGTCGGCGACGTCGGGTCGCACGACGAGCATGAGTTCGTATCGGCGCATGCGCCAGTTCACTCCTTCCAATGGGGATCGTCCCGCTCACGGCAGAGCCGCGCGGAACCGAAAGGAAACAGCAGCGAGTCTAGCACGGGCCCCTGGAATCGCCGATCGGCGCGCCGGTCGGGCCGAACCTCCGGCCCGAACCTGTCGGGCGGCCGACGGCGGCCCGGCGAGCCCACGATGTATCCTCTCGGCCATCGGTCGCTCGATCGATGCCCAACCTTCCCCGCAGCCCATTGGTCCCTGGAGGAAGCGTGCCCGCCAGCACCATCCTGCTCATCGACACCGATCCGGCGTTCAGCGAGACGATCAGCACGGTCCTGACGGGCGTCGGCTACACGGTCAGCGCGCAGGTCGACCCGGACGCCGCAGTCGCCCAGGTCGCGGCCCACCAGCTCGTGATCATCGACGTGGTCGGTGCGGGCAAGTCCGCGGCCGACGTGTGTCGCGAGATCCGGGCCACCCCGTCGATGGCTCCGATCCCGGTCCTGTGCGTCAGTCAGACCGACGACGTCGAGGAGCGAATCCGCTTCCTCGAGGCCGGCGCCGACGACGTGATGGCCCGCCCGTTCGATGCCCGCGAGCTCGAGGCCCGGGTCGAGGCCCTGCTGCTCCGCTTCCAGCGCTCGAAGGACCGCGGCTCGGTCGTGTCGGCCGACGGGGTCACCGTATCGAAGACGCGCCGGACCGTTGCGGTCCACAGTCCCAAGGGCGGCGTCGGGACCTCCACCGTGGCGGTCAACATCGCGATGGCCGCCGCGCAGCGCAAACCGGACCAAGTCGTCATCGTCGACCTCGACCTCCAGTTCGGCCAGGTCGCGACCCACCTCAATATCGAGCCCCGGCAGACCCTCGCCGACGTCATCCGCGAGGACGCGGCGATGCGCGAGGCCGAGCTCCTCCGGACGTACGCAACCAAGCACGACAGCGGCCTCCACGTCCTCGCCGCACCGACCGGCCCGGAGCAGGCCGGTCTCGTCACAGCCGAACATGTCGACCGGATCCTCGACACGCTGTTGGACACGTACGACCAGGTCGTGGTCGACACGAGCTCCTGGCTGGACGAGCGGACCCTGCGCGTCTTCGAGCACGCCGAGGGCGTCCTGTTCGTGGTCAACCCCGAGATCGCGGCCCTGAAGTCGATGGCCGCCCTCATCGAGTACCTCAACGAGTCCGGGACGGTGGCCGCGAAGTCCACGTTCGTCCTGAACAACTCGTTCGGGCGCGAGATCCTCAAGCTTCGCGACGTCGAGGCGGGCCTCGGCACGAAGGTCGCGATCGAGCTGCCCTACGACCCGTTCCTCTACCTCAAGGCCGTCAACGAGGGCGTGCCGATCGTCCTCGGCGCGCCCCGATCGGCGCCGGCGGAGCGGCTGACCCGGCTGTCGAGCCTGGCCTTCGGCTCGGACGGGGTCTCGGCGCCAACCCCGGGTGAGGAGCGCAAGTCGGGCGGACGGTTCGGATTTCGCCGCCGCTGACGCGGACCGGTCCGGGGCCCTCCCGGTGAGCGTTTGGCGGAGCACTGCAATGGACGCCGGCTGTGGCGGTGGGCTGACAGAGCGGGGCCGGCCCTACGGTGGCGTGGTGATGAGCGGCAACACCCAGCGCGAACGACGTGAACGGCTGTCCGGGGAGTCGCAGCGCCTCCTGACCGCGATCGACGAGATCCACGAGCTGGAGTCGAGCAAGCGGGACCAGGACATCTCGACCCCTCCGTTCCACGCGCTGGCCGACGAGGTGCTCGAGAAGAGCCGCGAGATCTTTCGATTGGCGGGCCGCGAAGCGGCCGAGGATGACGCGATCGAGACGACGAACATCAGCATGAACGACATCGCGGCCAAGGCCTGACTCCCGGGATCCCGGGACGTGGTGCCGGAGCAGGGGTTCGAACCCTGACGCCCTTGCGGGCAGCGGAGTTTAAGTCCGCAGCGTCTGCCAATTCCGCCACTCCGGCACGGCTCGCAGCCTAGCGCGCGGCGCGTGGCGGCGTCGGGCGATACTCAGGACCTGTCCATCCCCGACCACGTCCGGCCGACCGACGAGGACGTCGCCGAGCTGCTCGCCAACCTCGGGCCTGCCAACCTGATCAGCGTCCCTTGTCGCGATCCTCGTCAGGCGAGCGCATGCGACGTGATCTCAGCGTGTCGACGCCGAATCTGCTCGGGATTCTCGTCGGATGAGCGACATGCGCCAGAAACGGGCCGCTCGGGGCGATTTCGTGCTTCATACGCTCGTGGGGTGAGGACTGGCGCGTGGTGTGGTCAGGCGCTCGGGACGAAGGACCGGGGCCTCGGGCTCGGCCGAGCCTGGGGCGCGTCGCCGATCGGGGAGAGTCAGTCGTCCTGCGACAGGATCACGACCGAATAGGGACCGAGGCCGACGGCGATCCGCTGGCCCATGTCGTCGTGCCCCTCGGGCTCGCTGTCGGCGTCGAGCGAGTCCACGGTCCCGAACTCCGGGTCGTAGCCGTCCCAGTGGCTGTTGAAGCGGACCCGCCAGCGGCCCTCGCGCGGCACCCCGACGTGGTAGTCGGGATAGGCGTCGGCCGAGAAGTTGGCGAGGACCACCACATCATCGCGCGGCCCGCCATCGAGCCAGCGCCGCCAGCCGAGGACCTTGGCACCGGCGTTGACGTGGTGGACCTGGACGTTCTCGCCGCGCAGGCCGCGCGACACGTCGTTCACGTTGCGCCGGAGCGCGATCAGGTCGCGATGAAGCCGGAGGAGGCCGGCATGACGGTGGCGAAGCTGCCAGTCGAGGCCGTCCTCGTCGTTGAACCACGAGCCCTCGACCAGCTCCTGGCCTTGGAACAACATCGGGATGCCCGGGCTGGTCAGGACGACCGCGCTGCCCAGGGTGGCTCGCTTCTTCGACGCCCAGCTGTCCGCGTAACCCGGCCAGATCTCCTCGGGAACCCGGGCCGAGCCGTTCGCATCCTCGTCGTGCGATTCCGTGTAGATCACCCGGCGGAAGCCCTCGGCCGCCGGATCGCCGATCACCCCGGCCACCGACACGACATCACGGTCGTCGTCGTCGACGGCGATCAGCGCCGTCCGGACGAGGTGCACGAACGCTCCGTCCCACTGCGCACCGAAGCCCGCCCCGCCCGCGCTTCGCGGGCGAGTGATGGCAAGGTCCGATCGGAGGTCTTCGGCGATGGTCAAGCGGCCCGGAAAGCGCTCGGCGATCTCGGCGTTGATGTCGGCCATGAGCCGCCAGCCGTCCTCGATCCGGTCGTCCGCGCCGTTGCCGCCGCCCAGCACGCTTGAGATCCAGGCCGTCGCGTCCCAGCGCAGGCCGTCCACCCGGAACTCATCGAGCCACTGGATCGCGTTGTCGCGCAGGAACGCCCGGACCTCCGGTCGACCGAAGTCCGGCCGGGTGTCGCCCCACGGCGTCGTCGAGCGATCATCCTCGTAGAAGTAGATCCCACCTTTGCCGTTCTCGGCCCAGCCGTCGAACTGCCAGAGGTCGAGGTCGGACGGCCCGAGGTGGTTGTAGACAACATCGAGGAAGACGGCGATCCCGGTCGCGTGGGCGTCACGGACGAGGGCCTTCAGGTCGTCGGGCGAGCCGTACGTGCTCTCCACCGCGAACGGATAGGCCGGGTTGTAGCCCCACGAGCGGTGGCCTGCGAACTCGAACGGCGGCATCAGCTGGATTGCCCCGACGCCAAGGTTGCGGAGGTACGGCAACCGCTTCCGGACCCCTTCGAGGGTCCCGGGCTTGCCGCTCACCCCGGTGCTGAACGTCCCGACGTGGAGCTCGTACACGACAAGATCGTTCCACGGCGGCTGGCGGAACTCGGCATCTCCCCAGTCGAACGCAGCGGGGTCGTAGATCACGCCGTTGCCGACGGAGTTGGTCAGGCGCCGGGCGCGCGGGTCGATCCGGTTCAGCTCGCCGGCGGGTGTCTGGAGGACGAACCGATACTCGTCGCCCGGCTTGGCCGCAGCCACGTCAGCCGACCAGGTCTCGGCGGCGCCTCCGTCGTCGCGGACGAGGACGTCCCGCCTGGAATCCCAGTCGTTGAACGTGCCGACAGCCGACACCGACGTCGCATGCGGCGCCCAGACCCGAAAGGTCGTGCCGCCGTCGTGCGGAACGGCGCCCATCCCCGCGCGCGGCGAGGGACGAGGCTGGGTCGTGGGCATCAACTCCAGCCTACCGGTCGGGATGGATCGCCGGGAGGGCCACGGAGC
>JALYPW010000415.1 GCA_030856145.1 Chloroflexota bacterium
ATGCAGCGCCGCCTCGAGCTGGCATGCGCCCTCGTCCACGAGCCCGAGCTGATCATCCTCGACGAACCCACCGCGGGCATCGATCCCCTCCTCCGGGGCACGATCTGGGAGGAGCTCCACCGCCTCCGCGACAGCGGTCGCACACTATTGGTCACCACCCAGCACGTCAGCGAGGCAGACGAGTGCGACGCGGTCGCGATGATCGTCGGCGGCGAGATCGTCGCCCTCGCCCCACCCGACGAGCTGCGCCGGATCGCGACCCACGGCGACCTGCTCGACATCGAGACGTCGGCCCTGTTCGACGGCTCGACCCTCGCCGGGTTGGACGGCGTCCGCGGGATCAACCAGGACGGCCCGCGCCACTTCCGGGTCGTGGTCGAGAACGCAGGCAACGCCCTGCCGACGGTCGTGGAGAAGATCACGAGCTCCGGGGTCGAGGTGACCTCGGCCCGCGAGCACCGCCTCTCATTCGACGAGATCTTCGCGATCCTGGTGTCTCGCCACGACGAGGATCGCGCCGCAGCCGACGCGGCTCGCGACGAAACCCGGGATGCGGCATGAGCATCTTCAAGACGCTGACCCGGATCCTCGCGATCGTCGGCAAGGAGCTGGTCTCCATCGTGCGCCGGCCGGGTGCCCTGCTCAGCCTCGTGCTCGGGCCGTTCCTGATCATGGCCCTGTTCGGTGTGGGCTACAGCGGGTTCCGGCGGCCACTCGAAACGATCGTCGTGATCCCGGCCGGGACGAACCTCCCGACCGATGCACAGACGTACCAGGACGTGGCCGGCGAGGGCCTCCGGATCGCCGCTGTGACCGAGGACGAGGCGACCTCGATGGCCCGCCTCGCCAACCAGGACGTCGATGTCGTCCTCGTGGCGCCGGCCGAGCTGCAGTCCAACTTCGAGGCCGGCAAGAGGACGGAGATCGACGTCCGGGTCAACCTGACGGATCCTGTCCAACGGACCTATGCAATCTTCCTCGCCCGAGGCCTCGAGGCGGCCGTGAACCGCCAGCTCATCACCCAAGCGGTGGCCGAGGGCCAGGGCTACGCCATCGACCAGGGCGCGCCGGATGCCGCCCGGATCCCACCGGAGGTCATTGCAGCGCCGACCGAGGCGATCCTCGAGAACGTCGCCCAGTCGGCACCGACCGTCGTCCAGTTCTTCGGTCCGGCCGTGCTTGCCCTGATCCTCCAGCACATGGCCATCACGCTGATCGCGCTGTCGGTGGTCCGCGAGAAGAACAGTGGCCTGTTCGAGCTGTTCCGGATCTCGCCGATCACGACCGCCGAGCTGGTGACGGGCAAGCTCGTCGCCTACGGCCTGTTCGCCGGTGCGGTCGCGCTCGTCACGATCGCGCTCCTGGTGTTCGGCCTCGGGGTGCCGATGCTCGCCCAGCCGGGTTGGATCGCGCTCGTCATCCTGCTCCTGATCGCGTCGTCACTCGGGCTCGGGCTGCTCATCGCGGCCGTCTCCGACTCGGAGCCACAGACGGTCCAGTTGTCGCTGCTCGTCCTGCTCGCCTCGGTGTTCTTCTCGGGCTTCGTGCTCGCGATCAGCGAGTTCAACGAACCAGTCCGGTCGATGATCTACGCCCTGCCGGTAGCCAGCGCGATCCGCCTCCTTGGCGACTTCATGTTCCGTGGTGGAACCGTCGCCGTGTGGCAGATCTGGGTCCTCGGCGGGCTGTCGGCCGGCTACATCCTTCTCGCCTGGCTGCTCCTCCGGCGGGTGATGGCCCGGGCCTGATCGCGACGCGCTCGACGGGTACGGTCGTGTGACCCGGAGAGCCGGCCCGAACCTCGCCATATGCTCGGGTGAGTAGCGTTAGCCCGCCCTGGGGCCCCGATTCATGCCCGATCGTTGCCATACAGCTCGCTGGCGGTGCTTATGACGCGGATTCGAGTGAGCCGCCCGGCTAGTGCGCACCGGGCTGGCGTATGGCCAAATGTTGACCCCGTCACGGACGGAGGGGACACTCCTTGAGGTTGCGGCGACCGGCCCCGGCCCCGGCCCCGGCCGAACTTCGCCATACGCTCCGGTGGGTGGCGTTAGCTCGCTCGTCGGCTCCGAATCGCGCCGAATTGTCGCCATACGCCTTGCAGGCGGGGCATATGGCGCGGACTCGAGTGATTCGCGAGGCTAATGCGCACCGAGGTGGCATATGGCGACCCGTTGACCCAGGTACGGGACGGAGCCACCGGCACGGGACGGAGC
>JALYPW010000439.1 GCA_030856145.1 Chloroflexota bacterium
GTGATGATCTGGGCAACGTGGTCCGAGCCGTACTTGCGGCTCACGTAATTGATGACCTCGTCGCGGCGCTCGTCCTCGAAGTCGACGTCGATGTCGGGCATCGTCACCCGGTCGGGGTTGAGGAAGCGCTCGAACGGCAGGCCATAGTGGATCGGGTCGACCGGGGTGATGCCGAGGGTGTAGGTCACGATCGAGCCCGGGGCGCTGCCCCGGCACGTCGTCTGGATCCCCTGGCTCCGGGCGAACCGAACGAAGTCGGCGACGATCAGGAAGTAGCCGGCGTAGCCCATCGACAGGATCACGCCGAGCTCGTAGTCGAGACGCTCCTGGAGGACCTGGGTCACCGTCCCGTAGCGGAAGGCGAGGCCGCGTTGGCACTCCTCGCGCAGCCATGTCTCGACGGTGTGGCCGTCGGGAACCGGGAAGTGCGGGATCCTGAGCTGGCCGAGGGGCAGCTCGATGTCGGTCATCTCCGCGATCCGTCGGGTGTTCAGGATCGCCTCGCGCTGGTCCGGGAAGAGGGCCGCCATGCGGGCGGCGGGCTTCAGCCAGAATTCGCTACCCGCGAACTTCATCCGGTTCGGCGTGTCGATGTTGTTGCCGGTTCCGATGCACAGGAGCACGTCCTGGGCGTCGGCCTGTTGCTCGTGGACGTAGTGGAGGTCGTTGGTCACGACGAGCGGGACGCCGGTCTCCGGGGCGAGGCGGAGGAGCTTTTCGTTCAGGACCCGCTGTTCGGGCATGCCGTGGTCCTGGAGCTCGAGGAAGAAGTTGCCCTTGCCGAGGATGTCCTGATAGTCCGAGGCGAGGCTCCGGGCGCTTGCCCAGTCCTCGATCTCCAGTGCTCGCGGGATCTCCCCGCCGAGACAGGCACTCAGCCCGACGAGGCCCTCGCTGTACTTCGCGAGGTGCTCGCGGTCGATCCGGGGCTTGTAGTAGTAACCGTCGACGTGGGCGTCGGTGACGAGCCGGCACAGGTTCTTGTAGCCGACCAGATCCTTGGCGAGGAGGATCAGGTGGAAGGGCTGGGCGTCGGCCTTGCCCTCCTTCTCGGTCATCGAGCGCCGGGCGACGTAGGTCTCGACCCCGATGATCGGCTTGATCCCCTTGGCCTTCGCAGCCTGGTAGAACGCGACCGCGCCGTAGAGCGCGCCGTGATCGGTGATCGCGAGGCTGTCGAAGCCCTGCGCGGCCGCCGAATCGACGAGGTCCGTGATCCGTCCCAGCCCGTCGAGAAGGCTGAACTCGGAGTGGACGTGGAGGTGCGTGAAGTCGTTCGGGGCGAGGGTCGTCACGGGCGCTCAATGGTAGCCGCTGTGCCATCAGACGGGGTTGGCCGGCGGCGGCGATCGACCAGGCGGACGGGTCGGGACTGGCCTCAGGCGAGCCGGTCCGTGCGGCGCGACGGCGCCACGGGGCCGAAGGTCGCGAAGGCCACGAGGATGCCTCCGCCGTACGTTGCGAGGAGGTGGAAGGCGGTCGCCGGCAGCCCCACGTAGGTCGGTAGCGGCGGCAGGCTCGCCGGGTCCGGCGACGAGCAGCCGCAGGTCGACTGGGACCAGATCAGCAGGAACGCCGCACACGCCCCTGCCATCAGCCAGGCGCCCACGATCAACCGTCCGATCAGCCTGGCTTCCTGGCTCCCGTGAGCCCGAGCGGCGGTGAACGCGATGACAAGCGCAGCCACAACGAGGGCAGCGAAGAAGGGATCGAGATCGCCGTCGCCGTCGAGTCGGGAGAGGACGAGCGGTATCGCCGCCAGGACGGCCGCGACGACGGCCAGAGTCGACGCGCCAGAGAGCCCCGTGAGACGTGCCGGGATATCCGTTCCTCTTGCCATTCTTCGAACGATACGGGCGGTGGCAAGTTCGCCGACGTCCCGGCGCGCCGCCCCGGACCTTGGGCCGCTGCCCGGACCCGGCGTCGTCGAGCGACTCAGGGCGTTCCGGAGAAGGCCTTGCACGGCAGCGGCGTGGCGCCGGACGGGATCGGGTTCGCCCGGAGCGCCATGAGCATCAGCGGCCACGCCTCGGCACCGCCGGCCTGCTCAAGAGCTGCCTGCGGGTCGACCGCGCCGGGGGCGTTGGCGGCCTGCGCCCGCTTCGCCTGTACATACACCTCGAACACTCGGAGGATGCGATCCATCGCGGCTGCTACCGGACGCGCCGGCTCGTAGCGACCAGATTCGGCGGCCTGCCGGCGGCCGGTTTCGAGCTCGGCGAGCACGGCGGTCGCGGCTCGGTCTGCGGCCGCACCGTCTTTCGCGACGACCGCGTCGTCAAGGGCCTTGCTCAGGACCGAGGGCGTCCCCGCGTCGGGATTGCCGACGGCTCGGAGCATCGACCCGAACGAGTCGCAGAGCGCAGCCTGCGACTGCTCGAAGGTGGCCGGGACTGGGCTGGGACTGGCCGGGACCGGGCTGGAATTGGTCGGTACCGCAGCCGATGCGCAGGCGGCCGTACTCAGGGTGAGGATGGCCAGGGCGATCATGCGGACGGCGTGTCGGTTCATGTCTCTCCTCCATTCCTGTTGATCCAATGGGGATGTGAGTGCTTCGTCAGGGAGACGCTCAAACCCGTCGGTCGTGGCGCCTCTGTCGCCAAGCCGACTATCTTGACCATCATGGATCAGCGCGAATCAGGCTCCGATGCGCACGGCGCGGAGATCGACTTCGACGAGGTCATCGACGACGTCATCGACGACCTGCCCGAGGCGTTCGCCGCACGCCTCGGCTCGGTCGCGATCGTCATCGAGGACGAGGCCGATCCGGAGCAGCTCGCATCCGTTGGAGCGCGCGGCCTGTTCGGGCTGTACCAGGGCGTGCCCCGGACCCGGTTCGGCGTGGACAACGTCCCACTGCCGTCCAAGATCACGCTGTTCCGTGGCCCGCTGACCAGGGCCAATCGGGATCCGGAGCGGCTTCGGCGGGCGATCGAGGACACCCTCCTCCACGAGATCGCCCACCACTTCGGGATCGACGACGCCCGGCTGCACGAGCTCTGGGCTGACGGTAAGGCGACGCGCGCCGCCGGCGGACCGGGTCACGCCCACGGCTGACCGCCCGTCGGACTGCGCGTCGGTCAGCGCCCGAGCAGGTTCGTCACGACCGGCGCGATCCGCTCCACCCAGAGCCCGTACTGGGTGCCGGACGGGTGGAGCCCGTCGTCGGCGACGAGCGACCGGTCGGCGGCGGCCCGGAGCGAGAGGTCGTGGATGTCGACCCAGGCGATGCCCCGGTCGGCGGCCAGCCCGCGCAGGATCTCGTTGACGGCCCGAATTCCGGCGGCCTGGGCGCGCGGATCGCCATAGTCCGCGCCCTGCGGGGTCACGGTGTAGTCCGGTGTCGCCACGGCCACGATCCGGTCCGGCGGGAGACGCTCCAGCAGAGCGTCCAGGAT
>JALYPW010000023.1 GCA_030856145.1 Chloroflexota bacterium
GGTTGGAACCGATCGACTCGGCCGTGCCAGCCTCGGTCGAGCGGGCGGATCAGGGGGTCGGACTGGCCGTCGGCCGGTTCGTCGGCCGGGGCGTGGCGGACGTCCCGGTCGCGCTCGGCGAGGCCGACGGATCGGCCAGCTCGGGGTGGCCGGCGCTGGGCAGCACGCCGAACCCGGCCAGCGGCCAGTAGCGGAGCCACGCTCGGCCCACGACCGAATCGACCGTGATCGGCCCGAACGACCGAGAGTCCGACGAGCGGCGGCGATGGTCGCCCATCACGAACAGCTCGCCGTCGGCGATCGTCCAGCTGTCCTCGTCGCTCTCCGGCTCGGTCGGCTCGGCGATGCCGTCCACGGCGAACAGGTACGGCTCGTCGAGGGCGGTGGCGTTGACGAAGACGCGGCCGTCACGAAGCTCGATCGTGTCGCCGGCCACGCCGACGATCCGCTTGATGAACGGTTCGCCGAGCTGGGTCGCGGCTTCGGGCGGTGGGGCGAACACGACGATGTCGCCGCGGTGATAGGTGTCGAAGCGTGGCGTCAGCTTGTCGATCAGGACGTACTCGTTGTTCTCGATCGTCGGCTGCATCGAGAGCTGCCGGACCTGGAACGGCTGGGCGACGAACGATTGGACGACCCAGAACAGGACAACCGTCAATACCAGGGTCTGGACGATCTCGAGCAGGCAGCCACGGGGTCGGCGGTTCGTCACGGCCCGCGAAGCATAGGGTCCGGGCAGGAACCGGGCGGGAATGCCGGCCGCCACGCTCGCCCGGCACCTCGTCTGGCGACGGCCGTCTCGCCTTTGCTACACTCCCGGCGGCCCGCCAGCCCATCCCGCGTGCGGGTCGACAGGCCCCGATCCCCGGCGAACGCGCACGAAATCGGTGCGCGATCCGCGATCGGCTCAAGCGAGAGTGGAGGATCCCGATACCTTGTTGAGCGCAGACACGCTCCAGTTGATCATCCTGCCGGCCGGCATCATCGCGATCCTGTTCGCCCTGTACCTGGCCCGCGACGTCCTGGCGCGCGACACCGGGACCAAGGAGATGGAAGACGTCGCCGGTACGATCTTCGAGGGCGCGGTCGCCTTCATCCGGCGGCAATACACCACGATCGCCATCCTCGCCCTCGTCGGCGCGATCGTCATCGGCGCCGTCATCACGCTGTTCGAGACGAAGGAAGTGGCCGAGACTGACGTCTTCGGCCTCGCCCTCGGCTGGCGGACCGCTTTGGCCTTCCTCGTCGGCGCCGCGTGCTCGATGGCGTCGGGGATCATCGGCATGTACATCAGCGTCAAGGCCAACGTCCGGACCGCGGCCGCGGCCCGGCGGAGCCTCGTCGAAGCGGTCCAGGTCGCGATGCGCGGCGGAGCCGTCTCGGGCTTCCTCGTCGTCTCCCTGTCGCTGCTCGGCGTCTATGGGATCTTCAGCCTCTTCGGCGGCCTGGAAGGCGGGCAGGCCACGAAGGACGCCCCGTTCCTGATCGTCGGCTTCGGCTTCGGCGCCTCGTTCGTCGCCCTCTTCGCCCAGCTCGGCGGCGGGATCTACACGAAGGCCGCCGACGTCGGCTCGGATCTCGTCGGCAAGGTCGAGAAGGGCATTCCGGAGGACGATCCGCGCAACGCCGGCGTGGTCGCGGATCTCGTGGGCGACAACGTCGGCGACTGCGCCGGCCGCGGCGCCGACCTCTTCGAGTCGACCGCCGCCGAGAACATCGGGGCGATGATCCTGGGCGTCGGTGTCTACACGATCGCGCTTGCCGCCGGCTGGCCCAACCCGGCCGCCTGGATCTTCTTCCCGCTCGTGATCCGCGCCTTCGGGCTCCTGTCGACGATCGTGGCGATCTTCTTCGTTCGCGGCAACGAACACGAAAACCCGATGAACATGCTGAACCGCGGCTACTGGGTCACGACGATCCTGTCCGTGGCGGCCCTGTTCCTGACCACGAACGTCATGCTCCAGACCAATGGCAACGCCCCGTCCGGGCTGCCGGTCTGGCTCTACTTCTTCGGGGCCGGCGTCGTCGGCCTCGCGACCAGCGTCGCCTTTGTCTACATCACCCAGTTCTACACAGCAGGCGGGTATCGCCCGGTCCGCGAGATCGCCGAGGCGTCGAAGACCGGCCCGGCGACGAACATCATCTCGGGCACCGCCGTCGGCTACGAGACGACGTTCGTCACCGCGATCACGATCGGCATCGCGCTCTTCGCGAGCCACTGGCTCGGATCCCAGGCCGGGATCGTCAATGCCGATGGCAAGGACGTCGGCGGGATCTTCGGGACTGCCGTCGCAACGATGGCGATGCTCATGACCAC
>JALYPW010000070.1 GCA_030856145.1 Chloroflexota bacterium
CGGAGACCCAGCGTGCGCCGAGCGCGGCATGCGCGGCGGCCACCGCGCTGTGGCGGATGACCTGGGCCGGTGCGCTGTCGGTCACGTCGGTGGTCACGTCGGCGGTCACGATCGCACCCGCTCGCCAGCCGGGTCGTAGAACGGGGTCGAACGGACGACGGCCGGCGCGGTCGAACCCTCGCGACCGGTCCCCAGCCGGACGGTGATCGCCCGCTCGTCCACGGCGTCCTCGGCCGGCAGCCAGGCCAGCCCGATCGCCTTGCCCAGCGTCGGGCTCCACTTGCTGCTCGTCACCCGCCCGATCGGCTTGCCGTCGCGGACCACGGCCGCGCCCTCCGCCGGGACGGCCGTGCCGATCATCTCGAATCCGATCAGGACGTCACGCAGCCCGCGCGCGTCGAGCGCCGCGATCGCGTCGCGCCCGATGAAGTCCCGGCGATCGCCCTTGATCAGCCAGCCCATCGAGGCCCCGCGCGGATCGGACAGGGCATCGGTGTCCTGGCCGACGATGGCGTGCTGCTTCTCGAGGCGCAGGACGCGCTGGGCTTCGACGCCGAACGGCCGGATCCCGAACTCGGCGCCGGTCGCCAGGATCCGATCCCAGAGATAGGCCGCCTGATCGGCCGGCACGTGCAACTCGTAGGCCAGCTCCCCGACGAACCCGATGCGCAGGATCGCGGCCGGGACGCCGGCCACGAGGGTCTCGCGGGCGTCGAGGTAGCGCAGGCCCTCGGGCGACACGTCGATGTCGGTCAGCCGCTCCAGCACGTCCCGGGCGCGCGGTCCGGCCAGGTTCATGGCCGCAAACCGGGCGGTCACGTTGGTCACGTCGACCCGCCGATCGGACGCGGCCAGCCACCAGCGCAGCCAGCCATCGACCGCGTCGAGGCTGCCCGTGCCGGTCGTGACGAGGAAGCGGTCGTCGCCGAGGCGGGCGACCGTCCCGTCGTCGAGGATGATCGCCGCGTCATCGGTCATGGCGCGATAGCGGATCCGCCCCACGCGCAGGTCGCTGAACCGATTCGGGTGGAGCCAGTCGAGGAACTCGCCGGCATCCCGACCGCGCACGTCGAGCTTGCCCAGGGTCGAGACGTCGATCAGCCCGACCCGCTCGTGGACGGCGCGGCATTCGGCGTCGACGTCGCCGTAATCGAGCGGGCGCTTCCAGTCGCCCAGGTCCATCCACGTTGCGCCGAGGGCATCGTGGCGGTCGTGCAGGGCCGTCCGACGGGTCGGGCTGTAGTGCGGCCCGGCAAGCACGGCGAGCGGGACCGGCTGGACGGGCGGCCGGTAGGTCGTCAGCCCGGTCGTTTCGCGCGACACGCCGCGCAGGGCGGCCGTCACCCGGGCGGCGTTGCCGTGGCACTGCTTGCCCTGGCACGGCCCCATCGTGACGGTGCTGTAGCGCTTGAGCGTCTCGAGCGATTCGAAGCCCTCGCGGATCCCCTGGGCCAGTTCCTTGGCCGTGACGTCCTCGCACAAGCAGACAAAGGACTTGCGCCCGCTGGGGAGCACGGTCGGGGCCGGTTCAGAGCGTGCCGCGAGGGCCGCTTCAACGGCCTGGGCATGCCCCGTCGCGTCGACCGTCGTCCCGTCCCCGTCACGCGTGGCGGCCAGCCGTCCGGCCAGCACCGCGCCCGCGGCGATGAGGGCGTCGTCGACCAGCCCGGCCAGCCCGCCGGTCACGATCACATCGGCCGCGCCGGCGACCGGGATCCACTCCGCCAAGCGCGGTTCGAAGGCGAGGCTCAGGCCGGCCTGCGAGGCGAGGGTCACGACAGGTTCGAGCCGTGGCGCCATGGCCACCAGGGTCGTGATGAGCGTCCGTTCCGTGCCGTCCGCGGTACGCACCCGCAGACCGCTCACCCGGCGCCCGCCTTCCGAGCCCAGGACCGTGGCCCCGGACAGCAGTTCGGTGCCGGCCGCGCGCAGATCCATGGCTTCGGCCGGCTGGGCCGCCGCCGCCCGCGAATCGACGATGGCGCTGACCACGATCCCGGCCGCCTGGAGTTCCGCAGCCTGGCGCCAGCCGTGGTCGTCTTCGGTGACCACGACGGCCCGGGTCCCGACCCGCACACCGTGGAGGTGGTGCAGGCGCAGGATCCCGGACGCCAGCATGATCCCCGGCCGATCGTTGGCATCGAAGAGTGCCGGTCGTTCCGCCGCTCCCGTGGCCAGGACCAGCCGATCCGTGCGGACCCGGATGAACGTTCGGCCC
>JALYPW010000102.1 GCA_030856145.1 Chloroflexota bacterium
CCACGGAACGCGAGCGCTCGGCCACGGGCGTCGAACCAGTCCAGGACGGCGGCGCGTGCCTGGGGGGCGAGGGCTGGCGGGTCGAGCGACGGAGCGTCGGACGGGACGACGGACAGCGGCATCGCGACCGAGCGTAGCATCGGCCCGTGGCTGACTTCCCCGTCCGGATCGGCGCCGCGTTCTGGGTCCAGCGGACGGACTGGCCGTCGCTCCGGGCTGCGCTCGAGACCGCCGATGCGGCCGGCGCCGACGACCTATGGGTCGACGACCACCTGCTCACCGACGAGGGCGACGCCGACGACGCGAAGCTCGAGGGCTGGACGACCCTGGCCGCCGCCGCGGCCGTGACCACGCGGGCGCGACTCGGGCTGCTCGTCGCCGCCAACACGGTCCGCAACCCGGGGCTCACCGCAAAGCTCGCAACCACCCTGGATCACATCAGCGACGGGCGGGCGATCCTCGGTCTCGGCGGCGGCTGGTTCGAGCAGGAGCACGAGGCGTTCGGGCTCGACTTCGGAAGCGGCTTCGGTGAGCGGCTGGACCGCCTGGCCGAGTCCGTCGCGATCGTCCGCCGCCTGCTCGACGGCGAGCGGTTCAGCCACGAGGGACGTTTCTACCGGATCCGCGATGCCCTCGCCGCGCCTCGCCCGATCCAGGCCCATCTGCCCATCCTGATCGGCGGCTCCGGCCCGACAAAGACGCTCCCGATCGTCGCCCGGTATGCCGACCTGTGGAACGCGTACGGCTCACCGGAATCGATCGCGGCCAGCGACCAGATCCTGCGTAAGTGCTGCCTCGCGATCGGGCGCGACCCGGACGCGATCGAGCGGACGGTCAACGTGAACGTGGTTGTCCGGCCGACTCGGGCCGAGGCTGAGCGGGTCTGGGCGAGCTACGCGACCACGCACCGACCGCGCGAGGGCGAGGGCCGCCTCGTCGTGGGCGGTCCGGTCGAGGCGGTCGCCGCCGCGCTCGCGGACTACGCTGCCGTCGGCATCCGACACCCGATTCTGGTCTTCCGCTCGCCGTGGGACCTCGAGACGATCCGCTCCCTGGGCGCGCTCCGCGAGGCGCTCGCCGCACGGGCGTGACACTCGCCGTCGCGGCGGTCCGGAAGTCGTCCGAGATCGAACGCCGTGCAACTGGACAGGTTCTGCGCCGGTTTCATCCTGAATCGGACTCCGAGATCGGACGATGCGGGATTGGAGCAGGTGCCTGCCGGGGGCGTTCGAGATCGGACGACTTCGGCCGGGACCCTGGCATCACGTGCTTGACGACCGTGTAGCCCTCGACCGCATGTCCAGACCGACGCCGCCAGACCGAACCGGACGTCGTTCGCCCAGACAATCGCTTGCTCTTCGTCGGTGAAGCGCCGGACCATGACGAGCGGCCCGAAGACCTCGTCCTGGACAATCTCCGAGCGCTGGTCCGGTCCGGCGATGACCGTCGGCTCGTAGAACGCGCCGGGGCGCTTCGGCCGCACGCTGCCGATGACGATCTCCACCCCGGCCGCCCCACGCGCCCGCTCGACCATGCCCTCGACCTCGTCGGCCTGGGCCCGGGCGATCAGCGAGCCCGTCTCCAGGTCATCACGCTCGGCGGGGTCGCCCCACGAGATCCGCCCGCTCGGCCCGCGGGGCTCGTGACTCCCGCCACCACGGGATGATCGCCCGCTCCGCGACGACGACCAGCCCGTACAGCCCGATGCTCAGCAGCGCGGTCAGCACGATCGCCGCGAAGACGAGATCGGTCCGGAACGAGCGCTGGCTGAGCTGCATCCAGATCCCGAGGCCGGCCGTCGCCCCGACGTACTCCCCGATGACCGCGGCAACGACCCCGTAGGTCGCCGCGATCCGGAGTCCGGTGAAGAAGCCCGGCAGGCCCGACGGCCAGCGAACCTTGCGAAACGTCTGGCCAGCCGACGCCCCGAAGGACCGCATCAAGTCCGTGGCATCAGCGGTCGTCGAGGCGAACCCGTCGAGCAGGGCGATCGTGATCGGGAAGAACGTGACGAGGACGACGACGAGGACCTTGGGCAGCAGCCCGAACCCGAACCACACGACGATCAGCGGGGCGATGGCCACGATCGGCACGGTCTGGGACCCGACGAGGAGCGGTTCGACGGCGCGCCGTGCCCATGTCGAGCGGTCGAGCGCGATCGCAACACCGGTCGCAGCCGTGATCGAGATCGCGAAGCCGACGACCGTCTCGAGGATCGTCGGGATTGCGTGGCGGACGGCCTCGCCCCGAAACTCCCAGAGCGAACCAAGGACCTGGCTCGGGGCGGGCAGGACGAACGGGCTGACGCCCGACGAGCGCGCGTATGCCTCCCACGCACCGAGCAACAGGGCGACGAGGATGACCGGCGGGCCGAACCGTCGAGCCGCCTGTCGGCCGGTCGATTCGACGCCGGTCCCGTCCATCACGGCAGGAAGTCGTTCGTGAACAGGCGCCCGTAGTCCGGCGGCGCGGTCAGCGGCTTGCCACCGCTGTCGACGAGGAGGCCCTGCCCGTACAGGAAGGCCGAGTACGCGGTCCAGCGTTCGAGCGCCTGCGTCCCGAACGTTCCGCGCCCGTCGACGAGGTAGCGGCCCTCGGCGAGGAAGCGCTGGCTGGCCAGCGGAAGCTCCTTGTTCGCGTCGAACACGCCCGGATTCTCCGCCACGAGGATCGCTGCCGCATCGTCGGGCTGATCGGCGGCGAACTGGAAGCCCTTGACGGTCGCGGTCACGAATCGGCGAGCCGCCTCGGGATCCTTGTCGAGCCACTGCCGATCGCAGGCCAGGACGACCTGGTAGAACTCGGGAAAGCCGTAGTCCGCGAACTGGAAGTAGCGGAGCTTGATGCCGCGCAGCCCGGCTTCGACTCCTTCCCAGGCGGTGAACGGGATCGTGAAGTCGGCCCTCTTGTTGTAGAGCGCCTCATAGGCCGCGGCGTCGAGCATGGCCGACGTGAAGTCGCCCGTTCCGCCGTCGGCCTTGATGATCGCCTTCAACGTCGGTGCCTCGTTTGGGTAGCCGAAGCCGGCGTATGTCCTGCCGTCAAGGTCGCGCGGTCGCTGGATCGGGCCGTCCGCGAGGACCCCGATCGCCGAAGCGGTCTTCTGGAGGATCGCGGCGACGCTCACGATGTCGGCCCCCGCCGCGACTGCAAAGGTCATCGAGTCCTGGAAGCTGATCCCGCAGTCGGCTTGGTGAGCGGCGAGAAGGGTTTCCGGGGTGGCCGAGGCGTACGGCAGGATTCGCAGGTCGATCGCGGCGTCGTCGTACCAGCCTCTTGACCGCGCGACGAAGAACCCGGTGTGGTTCGTGTTCGGCGTCCAGTCGAGGGCCAGGCGGACGGCGTTCAGGACCGGCCCGGACGGCGGCTGGTTGGCGGACCCGCAGCCGGCGACAACGAGCGCCATGACCAGGAGGAGACGGAAGGGCTTCACGCGACGAGAGACCTCGATGCTCGATTCAGAACGATGCCGCCCCAGGGACTTCCGGGACGGCAGCATCGAGTCTCATGGGCCTGCTTCCTTCGCTGGGATGAACCAGATCAGGTTCGGCGGGTCTGTGGCGGTTGCCACACTCTCAGCGCATTCGCGCTCCCCGGAGGCGGTATTCAGTTGCCGCGGAGTCTAGCACCGGTGCCGGCATTCGCCTGTCGGCGCTCGGCCGACACGGGATCGTCGAACGATCCGGCGAGGTCGCGCAGCGCGACACGGTTCGGAGGCGTACTACGCGCCGGAACGATTCGGCGACGAAGTACGAGTCCGAAGGAAATCGCGCTGCGCGATCGGTCTGGTGCACCGTGCGAGTACGGCACGGCGACGCGGATCGGGTCAGGGGCCGCGACCGGGACGCCGCGCCTCGCCGGCAAGCGGGCTCCGGAGCCACTCCACCACGTCGGCAATCAAGGCCGGACCCTCGGGCTCGTTGTGGCTCTCGTGGCGGAGATTGGGCAAGGTCCGCCGGGTGACGGACGGGACCTCCGCCAGAGGGGCGCTCGATGCCGTCGGCACGAGCCGGTCCGCCTCGCCGTGGTAGACGAGCGTCGGGACCGAGAGCCTGCCCAGCTCGGCCAGGACGCGGCTCTGTTCGGCGAGGGCCGCAGCCCCGAACCGCGTCGTCGTCACGTGGACATTCAACGGATCGGCCAGGTAGTCGAGCCCCACGGCTGGGTCGCGCGACAGGAGCGTCCCGTCGAGGTCGTTCTTGACCGTCATCGTCGGCGCAACCGAGCCCAGGACCCGGACGACGGTGCGCTTCCAGCCGGGAATGGTGGCCGCGAGGGCCGGCGCGCTCAGGACGACGGCGTCCGGCATCGGCCGAAGGCCGTCGGCGACCACGTAGCCGAGCGCGATCAGTCCACCGAGCGAGTGGCCGAAGAGCGCGACAGGCCGATCGGGAGCACCCCGCCGGACGGCCAGCAGGACCTCCTCGAGATCGTCGTGGTTCAGGCTCCAGCGCTCGATGTACGCCCGTCGGCCGGCCGACCCACCGAAGCCGCGTTGGTCGTAAGCGTGGACGGCCAGGCCGGCGGCGGCCAGCCACTGTCCGACGTGCTCGTAGCGCCCGGAGTGCTCGGCGATCCCGTGGACGACGACGATCGAGGCCCACGGGTCGCTCGCGACCGGCCAGTGCCGGGTCTGGAGATCAGTTCCGTCGCGGGTCGTGAGGCGCCCGGTCCACGACGGGTCGCCCAGCGTCGGCGTCGGCGTCGATGTCGTCATCGGCTCCATCGTAGGCGCGCCGGCCGCTACGCTGCGCGGCATGTCGGTGTGGAGCGAAGTCGGCGATCGAGTCTTCGTCCGGCGCTACGCATTCTTCGACCAGAACATCGTGGCGGTCCTCGGCGATGACGGCGTGCTCGTCGTCGACACCCGGATGACCCATCGCCAGGCCAACGAGATCGTCGACGACCTGCTCGAGCTCAGTCCGCTGCCGGTCCGGGCGGTGGTCAACACCCATGGCCACCACGACCACTCGTTCGGCAACCACGTGTTCCGGCCCGCCCCGATCTGGGGCCACGTCCGCTGCGCGACGATGATCACCTCGACCGGCGACCGCC
>JALYPW010000110.1 GCA_030856145.1 Chloroflexota bacterium
CTCGTCGACTGGCCGGCCGCCGAGCGGGTCGCGATCTCGCGGCTGCGCTCCGCTCCGGGCGCGCTCACCCCGGCCCAGCTCCGGGCGGCCGAACCGGCCTACGCCGCGGCGATGGAGCGAATCGTGCCTCGCCTGTCGGCCGCGCTCGGGACGGAGTTGCCCGGCGTCGTCGAGCGCTCGGCGGTCGTCGATCGGGCAGGCTGGGTCCACGCCAACGTCGCGACCTTCGCCCAACTCATCGGCCAGCTCGAGACCGAGCTCCTCGACCAGGTGATGCCCAGTGGTGGTGGCCTGGCCAAGGCGACGATGGCCCTCGCCAACCGCTGGGTCACGACGCGTCAGCTCGGCTTCCTCCTCGGGTTCATGGGCTCGAAGGTCCTCGGCCAGTACGACCTCGCCCTCCTGACCGCCGAGGCAACGCCCGGCAAGCTCCTGTTCGTCGAGGAGAACATCCGCCAGACCGCGCTTGTCCTCGACGTCCCGCTCGATCCGTTCCGGACGTGGATCGCCCTGCACGAGACGACCCACGCGTTCGAGTTCGAGGCCCATCCCTGGCTCCGGCCGTACCTCGCCGAGCGCCTCGAGCGCCAGCTCCGGCTGTTCGGCAAGGAAGCGAGCGGACTCGGGCGCGAGGCGCTCAAGAGCCTGGGTCGGGCGATCCGCGGCGACGGCGCCGGAGTCGAGCACTGGATGGAAGCGCTCATGAACGACGAGCAGCGAACGCTCTTTCGCGAGACGCAGGCCGTGATGAGCCTGCTCGAGGGGTTCAGCGACTACGTCATGGACGAGGTCGGCAAGGAGCTCGTCCCGGGCGTCGAGCGGATCAGCGCCAAGTTCCACGAGCGGCGCCACGCGAAGAAGTCGCCCTTCGAGCGGGCCGTGATGCGCCTGACCGGGATGGACGTGAAGATGGAGCAATACGCCAAGGGCGAGGCGTTCGTATCCGCGATCGCGGCGGCCGGCGGTCCGGAGGCGTTGAACCTGCTCTGGGCGGGGCCTGAGAACCTGCCGCGCCACGGCGAGATCGACAACCCGGCGGCATGGATCCAGCGCGTCGCCGGGATGGTGGCCTCGTGACCGACGGCGTGCTCCGCCGGACAGCCGGCCCCGGCTCGGGACCGGGCGGCGCCCCGACCGCGATTGCCCTGTCGCCGATCCTGTCGGCCCGCTATCGATCGCGCGACCTCGAGCGCATCCAGGCCGCGGCGCCCGGCGCGCGGATCGTGACCCTCTCGCGCGAGGGCCTGACCGACGAGCCGGTTGAGGCCGTCGAAGTCCTCCTCCGGGGCTGGCTGTCGTCAGACGCGTTTGATCGGCTCCTCGTTCGGGCGCCGCGCCTGAATTACGTCCACTCGGCGTCGGCCGGCGTGGAGCGGGCGCTGACACCCGCAGCCCGGGAGCGCGGCATCGTGATCACGAACGCCCGTGGGGTGTTCTCGCGGCCGATCGCCGAATACGTCCTGATGATGATCCTCGCGGTCAGTCGCCGGCTGCCGGGGCTGCTCGAGCTCCAGCGCGAGCGGACGTGGCAGCCGCTCGAAGGCGTCGAGCTCCGGGACGTCACCGTGGGGATCGTCGGGCTGGGCTCGATCGGCCGGGCGGTCGGCGCCCTTGCGACCGCATTCGGCTGCCGGGTCGTGGCCGTCCGGCGCCGCACGGACTCGGGCGATCGGGCGATCGCCACGGACGAGGACACGCGTTCGTTCGGCGAGGTCATGCTCGACCGTGTCGGCGGTCCGGAGTCCCTGCCAGAGCTCCTCGCCGAAGCCGATTTCGTGGTCCTCGCGGCGCCCCTCACGCCCGAGACCGAGGGCATGATCGACGAGGTTGCCCTGGCCGCGATGAAGCCCGGCGCGTGGCTGGTCAACATTGCCCGGGGCGGGCTGGTCGATGAGCGAGCGCTCCTGAACGCACTCCGTGACGGGACGATCGGCGGGGCGATCCTTGATACCTTCCGGGAGGAACCGCTCCCGCCGACGTCGCCGTTCTACGACCTGCCCAACGTGATCGTCACGCCCCACACCTCGTGGTCGAGCGGCCGCGTCCTGGACCGGAGCGTGGAGCTGTTCTGCGACAACCTCCGGCGTTACGCCGCCGGCGAACCGCTCCTGAACGTGGTGGATCCAACGGCCGGCTACTGACATCGCGGCTCCCCGCGCTGGAGGCACCGGACCGACGCGGCGTGCTCGTCCGATATCGAACGCCCTGTGCAGTCACGTCTCGTTCGCGGGGGATCGTCCGATGCCGGACTCCGAACTCGGAGGAGAGGCCGAAACGGAGGTGGTTTCCGACAGCGTTCGCTTTCGGACGAGTGGTCGCCTGGACGGCCCACACGGTGCCTGATCCGCGTGGCGGCGGGACCGGCGATACTTCGCCGATGCAGATCGCCATCGTCGGTCTTGCCGGATCGGGCAAGACGACCGTCTTCAACACGCTCACCCGCGGTCACGCCGAGACCGGCGGCTTCGGCGGGATGGAGCTTCACGTCGGGGTTGTCAAGGTGCCCGACGAACGCCTCGACCGTCTCGCCCTCATCTTCAAGCCGAAGAAGATCATCCAGGCCGACGTCACCTACGTCGACCTGCCCGCACCGCCCGCATCGACCGACGGCCACATCGGGACCGAGGATCTGCCCGCGGAGCACCTTGCCCGCCTTCGCGACTCCGACGCGCTCCTCCACGTCGTCCGGGCCTTCGAGGACCCCAACAACCCCCACCCGGAGGGCTCGGTCGACCCGGCCCGCGACCTCGACCGGCTCGACACCGAGTTCATCCTCGCCGACCTTGCTCTCGTCGAGCGCCGACTCGAGCGGCTCAAGCAGAGCGGACGCCATGGGTCGCCAGCCGAGAAGGAGGCCAACGAGCGCGAGGAGGCGGTGATTGTCCGCCTCAAGGCCGCCCTCGAGCAGGGCCTGCCGATCCGCGACACGGCCCTCGAGCCGGACGAGGAGAAGGCGATCCGGGGGTTCCGGTTCCTGACCCAGAAGCCGGTCCTGGTGCTCCTGAACGTCAGTGAGGGCGACATCGCCGGGGCGGGGGAGACGGTCGCCGCTCTCGCGGCGACGTACGACCATCGGAACGCCCTGGTCGACGCGCTGTCGGCGCGCATCGAGATGGAACTCGGCGAGCTCGAGCCCGACGAGGCGGCGGTGTTCATGGACGAGCTCGGGATCGCCGCGTCCGGGCTGGACCGGGTGATCGAGCTCAGCTACCGGCTGCTCGGCCTGATCTCGTTCCTGACGGCCGGCCCCGACGAGGTCCGGGCGTGGCCGATCCGCGACGGCTCGAACGCGGTCGACGCCGCGGGGGCGATCCACAGCGACCTTGCCAAGGGCTTCATCCGGGCCGAGACGGTCGCCTACGAAGAGCTGCTCGGGTTCGGCTCGATGGCCGAGGCGAGGAAGGCCGGGCGCCTGCGCTCCGAGGGCAAGACCTACCGCGTCAAGGACGGCGACGTCGTCGAGATCCTGTTCAGCAAGTAGGACGCTGATCGTTCCGGTATCGCGGACGCGCCGTCAGTCAGGCGGATCGTCGGTCTTGAGGTCCTCGCCGTGGGGGTCGTACTCGGCGATGATCGCCCGGTAGTCGGCGCCGCGCTCATCGTCGGGCGACTCGCTGGCGTCGTCGATCGCGACGAGGAAGTTCTCTTCGTCGATCACCGAGACGTTGACCGTCGCAGTCAGCCGGCTGTCGGAGACGAACACGAAGCCGTGCTCGCGCTCCAGCTCGACGGCGATCGCCTCGATGAGCGTATCGTGCGTGAACGTGTCCTGGACACTGCGTCTAACCGACTCGACAAGCTCAAAGAACTCGTCGGGGTCCATGTCGTCGTCGCGGACGAGGAGAACGTCGGAAAAGACGTCCTCGTCGCCCTCGTGGAGTTCGTAGAAGAACACGGCCGGCCTCGGTCGGGAAGGGATTGGATGGAGCGCCAGTATCGCATGCGGC
>JALYPW010000126.1 GCA_030856145.1 Chloroflexota bacterium
CGCTGAACCAGGTCCGCGAAGGTGCCCGCGTCGACGGGTATGCCGGCGATCTGGAGCCGCTCGCGATAGGACACGAGGTGCGGTTTGGGCGTCTCGCCGGCACGCAGGCCGGCGGCCCGGATCGCCGACCCGGCGAGGGCCAGGACGCTGCCCTTGCCGTTCGTTCCCGCGACGAGCGCGCCGCGGATCCCGAGCTGCGGATCGCCGAGCTCGCGGAGGAGGGCCCGCGTCCGCCCGAGGCCCAGCCGGATCCCGAATCGACCACGATCGGCCAGCGCGGCGAGGGCCGCGTGATAGGCCTCCCCGACCGGATCCTCGTTCACTCGCGCGTCAGGTCGTCCTCGTAGAAGACGCACTGGTTGAAGCGCGGCGTCAGGCAGACGTCGTTGATGTAGCCCTGCTCCATGTGGACGCCGCCCCGGAGCTGGCAACGCGAGACGTTGGCGTCCTGGCGGATGAGGGCCTTGAGCAGGTGGGGCGCCTGGATCGGAATGGCCCCGCGCGAGCCGGTCATGTAGAAGTGCGGGCACACGTTCCGGCGCAGGTTCGGCAACCCGAAGCCACCCCGACTCGGGGGCATCGCCGGCAAGGGCGAGCGGACGGGAGCGCCGGGACGACCCGGGAATGCCGTCCGGATCGGCATCGGCTGGCGCGTGGCCGTCGAGCCCGGGGCAGTCGTGGCGTTCGTCGCGGACGGGGTCGAGAGGCCGGCGTCGCGCCGGTCTGGGTACGGCTGGCGCTCGGGTGCCGGCGGCGCGGGGCGGGACACCCGAGCGATCGGGCCCACGCCGAACGCGGGCCGACCGATCGGACCCGTTGGACCACCGCGCTTGGGATCTCGTGCCTGCATCCATCCCTCGAGGCGGCGCGTGACGCAGGAGGGGCCGTCGCGCGCCGGACCGCGCAAGACTACATCGCTCCGACCCGAAACGACATCCGGTCGCGCCCGTGCGCCGACGCATGCGACAATCGCTGCCGATGACGACACGAGGTGGGCGACCGCCGCAGGTCCGGCCGCGACCTCCGTCCACGGGACGGCCCGGTCCGGTCAAGGTCCGCCCCCGACCTCCCACTCCTGGACGCGTTGGCGGCCACCGGCGGGTCGAGCGCGGACCCGGGATCCCGCTCCCTTTTCGCCTGCTGATGGTCCTCGCGGTCGTCGCCCTCGGCGGCGGCGTGCTCCTCGTCGCATCAGGTGGGCTCGGGCGGGTCGCGGCTGCTGTCGGCTCGACGTTCGACGGCTTCGTCGGCGATCTGACCTCGACGCCGGTTCCGAGTGACCCGCCGGTCACCGTCTCGAGCGCACCGACCCTCGAGGCGCCGGGCGAGCCGTACACGAACCAGGCCGCGATCGATCTCGTCGGGACGGTCCCGGCTGCGGTCGCCGGCGCCGCCGACAGCGTCGTCCGGATCTACGTCGCGATCGGCGACGGCGAGCCCGGCATCGTGACCGAGATCCCGATCGGCTCGACCCAGGGGTTCGTCGCGCCGGACATCACCCTGAGCCCGGGCACGAACACGTTCAGCGCCACGATCGTCGGCCCGACCGATCTCGAGTCCGAGTCCTCGGCGACGGTCGCCTATGTCCTCGACACGACCAAGCCCAAGGTCACGATCAGCTCGCCACGCAACAACGCCGTCGTCAACTCCCGGACCGTCAAGCTCGTCGGGCTGACCCAGGCCCGGAGTGCGTTGAGCGCCCACAACCTCGCGACGAACGCGACGGTCGCCGGAGCAGCCGACGGCAAGGGCGCCTTCAGCCTGGTCGTGCCGATCGGGACCGGGGTCAACAAGATCGAGCTCAGCTCGATCGATCCGGCAGGCAACGTCAACAAGGCGACGGTCTCGGTCCGGCGCGGGACGGGAGCGTTGACTGCGAACGTGAGCGCGTCGTTCTACCAGATCAAGGTCGCCAGGCTGCCCGAGCCGGTGACGGTCGCCGTGAAGGTCAACGACCCCGATGGCAATCCCCTCGCCGGCGCAGAGGTGACGTTCACGATCACGGTGCCCGGCCTGCCACCGATCGCGTCATCAACCCTGACGACCTCGAGCGCGGGTTCGGCAACCTTCACCACGACGATCCCGAAGGGCGCCACGGTCGACCGCCAGATCTCGGTGACCGCGATCGTCACGACCGCGGAGTACGGCGACGTGACCGACCGGGCGGTCATCAACCTCCTGAAGTAGACCGCCCGTTCGCGCCCGGCACGATTCGACGTGACAGGGCCGCTGGACGCAGCTACCATCCGGCCATGCCGTCGTGGCGATGCCCCCACTGCTCGACCCCTCAGCCCGAGGCGTCACGCTGTTGGGTCTGCCGCCGCTCGTCGACGAGCTGCGGGACCTGCCGCAGCTACCGCGGGTCCGTCGCGGCTCGCTTCGGCTTCTGCGGCCTGGACCGCCACCGATCGCCGCTCAACGGCGACGAGGTCCGGGCGTGCTGGGAGGACGGGGCCATCCCCGTTCCGCCCGACCCGGCGATGCCCGGGCTGCTCGATCTGCTGACAGTCCGGGCACTGGGTGAGCCACTCGATGGCGGGTCCGACGCGCCCGGACCGGCCAGAGATTCCAGCCCGCGGCGACCCGCGGCGAACCGGAACGGGACGGGACGGCTGTGGGTCGAGGTCGAGGCCTAACTAGGTCCAGGCTCGTCGGCAGGTCGGGCGGCCGGTTGATCAGGAATCGAGAAGCACCGGTCGCCGAGGTCACCTAGAGTGACCGACCCACGACCCTCACGGAGCGACCATGACCGGCTCTGCCAACCAGGACCGATGAGTCGCGCCTCCCGCGCTCCCGCTCGGCCGACACGATGAGCGCCGTCCCCACGAGGACCGGCACGCAGTCGGCCGCCCGGCACGAAGCCGACCGTCACGACGTGATCCGGGTGCAGGGCGCTCGCGTGAACAACCTCAAGGACGTCAGCATCGAGATCCCGAAGCGTCGGCTGATGGTGTTCACCGGGGTCTCGGGCTCGGGCAAGAGCTCGCTGGTGTTCGGCACGATCGCCGCGGAGTCGCAGCGGATGATCAACGAGACCTACAGCGCCTTCGTGCAGGGTTTCATGCCGACGCTGGCGCGGCCGGACGTCGATCTCTTGGACGGACTGACGACCGCGATCATCGTCGACCAGGAGCGGATGGGCGCCAACATCCGCTCGACGGTCGGCACCGCCACCGACGCCAACGCGATGCTGCGGATCCTCTTCAGCCGGCTCGGACAACCCCACATCGGCTCGCCCCAGGCGTTCTCGTTCAATGTCCCCTCGGTCCGCGGGAGCGGGGCGATCACGATCGACCGCGGCACCGACACGCCGAAAACCGAGAGCCGGACCTTCACCGTGACCGGCGGCATGTGCCCGCGCTGCGAGGGCACTGGCACGGTCTCCGACATCGACCTCAGCCAGCTCTACGACGACTCGAAGTCGATCGCCGAGGGTGCCATCACCATCCCCGGCTACAAGGTGGACAGCTGGTGGACCGTCGGGATCTTCACCGCCTCGGGGTTCATCGACGCGAACAAGCCGATCCGCGAGTACACGAAGCAGGAGCTCGACGACTTCCTCTACAAGGAGCCGACAAAGGTCAAGGTCAACGGCGTCAACTTGACCTACGAGGGCCTCGTCCCCAAGATCCAGAAGTCGTTCCTGTCCAAGGACCGGGACGGCCTGCAGCCCCACATCCGGGCCTTCGTCGACCGGGCGGCCACCTTCAGCGCGTGCCCGGAGTGCGGCGGGACGCGCCTCAGCGAGGGAGCCCGCTCCTCGAAGATCGACGGGATCACCATCGCCGACGCCTGCGCGATGCAGATCAGCGACCTCGCCGCCTGGGTCCGCGGCCTCCAGGAGCCGTCCGTCGCGCCTCTCCTGGCGACGCTCGAACAGACGCTCGACTCGTTCGTCGAGATCGGGCTGGGCTACCTCAGCCTCGACCGGCCGTCGGGCACCTTGTCGGGCGGCGAGGCTCAGCGCACGAAGATGATCCGCCACCTCGGGTCGTCGCTGACAGACATCACGTACGTGTTCGACGAGCCCACCATCGGCCTCCACCCCCACGACATCGCGCGGATGAACGACCTGCTCCTGCAGCTCCGCGACAAGGGCAACACCGTGCTGGTCGTCGAACACAAGCCGGAGGCGATCGCGATTGCCGACCACGTCGTGGATCTCGGGCCCGGCGCCGGCACGGCCGGTGGCGAGGTCGTGTTCGAGGGGACGATCGACGGGCTGCGGGCAAGCCGCACGCTGACCGGGCGGCACCTCGACGACCGGGCCTCGTTGAAGCCGTCGGTCCGGACCCGCTCGGGCGTGCTCGAGGTGCGCGGCGCCGGCACCCACAACCTGCAGGACGTCGATGTGGATGTCCCGCTCGGGATGCTCGTCGTCGTGACCGGCGTGGCCGGGTCGGGCAAGAGCTCCCTGATCCACGGCTCGGTGGCGGGCCGGGACGGCGTGGTGGAGATCGACCAGGGCGCGATCCGCGGGTCGCGTCGGAGCAACCCCGCGACGTACACCGGACTGCTCGACCCGATCCGCACGGCGTTCGCGAAGGCCAACGGCGTGAAGCCGGCCCTGTTCAGCGCGAACTCCGAGGGCGCCTGCCCCACCTGCAATGGCGCCGGCGTGATCTACACCGACCTCGCGATGATGGCCGGCGTGGCCACGACGTGCGAGGAGTGCGAGGGCAAGCGGTTCCAGGCGTCCGTGCTCGAGTACCACCTCGGCGGCCGGGATATCAGCGAGGTGCTCGCGATGTCGGTGACCGAGGCCGAGGAGTTCTTTGGTGGCGGCGACGCGCGCACCCCGGCCGCGCACGCGATCCTGAAACGCATGACCGACGTCGGGCTCGGCTACCTCCGACTGGGCCAGCCGCTCCCCACGCTGTCCGGCGGCGAGCGGCAGCGGCTCAAGCTGGCCGCTCAGATGGCCGACAAGGGCGACGTCTACATTCTCGACGAGCCGACCGCCGGGCTCCACCTCGCCGACGTGGAGCAGCTGCTCGGCCTGGTCGACCGGCTCGTCGACTCCGGCAAGTCGGTCATCGTCATCGAGCACCACCAGGCGGTCATGGCCCACGCCGACTGGATCATCGACCTCGGCCCGGGGGCCGGCCACGACGGCGGCCGGATCGTCTTCGAGGGCCCGCCGGCCGACCTCGTCGCCGCTCGCTCCACCCTCACCGGCGAGCACCTCGCGGCCTACGTTGGCTCGTGACCGGAGCCTTGCCTGTGGCACGGGTCATGGTCGGCCCGGCCGGCCAGCCCGGCACGTCCATCGTCCTGCATCCACCGGGCGCCGACCCGGGCGTCACCGACGACGAGCGCCGGACGATCGCCGAGATGATGGCCAAGGGCACTTACGCCGGCATCAACCTGGCCACCAGGAACCTCGACGACACCTTCGAGCGGCTTCAGGCTCGGGATGCCGACGTCGTCCAGGAGCCGACCCAGCAGCCGTGGGGCGTCCGCGACTGCGCCGTCCGCGATCCCGCCGGCAACCTGATCCGGATTCAGGAGCTGGGCTGAGCCGTCCGGCGATCTCGACGGAGCCATTCGCTCGCCGAACGACCGCCGGTCGAGGTCACGGCGGACAGGTCGCCAGGGCCGGATCGGTGACGACGAGGTCGATGGCCGTTCCCGGCGCACGCTTCTGGCCCGGGTTCGGCGCCTGCTCGACCACGATCGAGGCATTGTCCGCGGTGTAGCCGTCGGGCTCGTCGGCGACCGTCCCGACGATGAATCCATCGGCGACGATGTCGGCCGCGGCCTGGGCGAGCGTCGAGCAGCGGTAGTCGGCGACCGTCAACTGGGCCGGCGGTGGGGTCGGCGTTGGAGTCGGCGGTGGAGTCGGCGGCGGGGTCGGCGTGGGTGTCGGGCTGGGCGAGGGCGAGGGGGAGGGCGACGGGGACGGGGACGGGCTGGGCGACGGCTCCGGGCCCTTCGAGAGGATGTACGCGATCTCCGTGCCCTTGTTCACGACGATTCCGCCGCCCGGGTTCGTGCTGATGATCGCGCCGATCGCGACGACCGCGTCGAAGGCCTCGGTCCGCGGACCCAGCCCGAGACCGGCCGCGGCGAGGAGCGTGAACGCCTCGCTCTCGGTCCGGTTGCGGAGGTCCGGAACGCCGACCGTTTCCTGGCCGGCGGCGACCTTCAGGGTCACCACGCCGCCCCGGTCGATCTTGGTGCCTGGGGCGGGGTCCTGCTCGAGGACGGTGTTCGGGTTGACGCCACTGGCCTGGACGAACGAAGCCGGGTTCACCGTGATCCCGTTCTGGGTGGCGAGAGCCTGGGCATCCGCGAGCGTCCGGTTGACGAAGTCCGGGACCGTCACCTGGGCGACCGGCGTCGCTCCACCGCCGCCCGACAGGAGGCGGAACACGAGGAACCCGACGGCGGCGAGGATCAGGAGGGCGACGATCGCCGCGGCCCACACCGCGGGCGACGTGCCTTGCGGCTCGTCGTCGATCGGGCGCGCCGGCGGCTGACCGCCTCGGCCATCGCGACTGCCGCGACCGTACGGATCGCGAGGGTCCTGGGTCGGCCGGGCCCCGGGCTCGTCTTCGTAGGCCTCGGGAACATACGGGATCGCATTCGGGTTGGCCCGCGCCGTCGCGGAGGTGGGCCGGGCT
>JALYPW010000136.1 GCA_030856145.1 Chloroflexota bacterium
CCCAGAACTCGACGTGGTCGATGCCCTTGAGCGGGAGGAAGTCCTGGGCCTCGTCGTAGGCGTTCTTGTTGACGATGGCGCCGGCCTGGTTGGCTGCGCCGCGGGCGATCGTGTCGGTCATGTCGGCCGGTCTCCATGCGGTCCCGGGACGGTGCCGGCAGTCTGCGGGGGCCGGCGCGGCCACGGAACGGCGACCCGGCATGAGGCCGGGATGATCTGGCCGTCCATGCTACGCCGGTCGTGCCAGACTGCAGGGATGCACAACCTGTCCCGCCGGATCCGCGACGCCGGCAGCGCGATCCTGGAGCTCCGGGGTCCACTCGTCGCGGGCGAGCCATGGCCGCTCAGCGAGACGTGGGGCACCGAGCCCGAGGCGGACTGGGGCCCACCGGAGCTCCTCGGCCACGTCAACGAGATGCTCCCTTATTGGGTGAACGAGCTCGAAGACGTGCTGGCCGGCGCTCCGGCGGTGGCAGTCCCGTTCGGGCGAATTGCCAGCGACGCCTCGCGCCTGGCCCGGATCGACACCGACCGCCAGCGGCCCGTCGGCGACCTGCTCGGCGACATCACGACCGGCATCGAGCGGGCCAGTGCGTTTGCCGATCGCCTGGCGCCCGATGACGCACTGCGGCTCGGCCTCCATCCGTCACGCGGCGAGATCACCGTCCGCGACTCGATCGACCGCTTCCTCACGGCCCATCT
The DNA here is from genome assembly GCA_030856145.1 of Chloroflexota bacterium. Classification (GTDB taxonomy): domain Bacteria; phylum Chloroflexota; class Limnocylindria; order Limnocylindrales; family CSP1-4; genus CF-46. Next base: position 703 of record JALYPW010000136.1, read on the forward strand.
CGAGGACCACGTCGAGCAACTCCGCACGATTCTCGCCCGTCCGCCTGCCTGATCGGCCCGACCGGCCTGCGCCGCCGGACCGACGGTCACGCTCGGATCGGTGCGCCGGCGCCCCGACCGGGACCTCTGGCTGGTGGGTCCTGGTACGGACGGGCTATTCCCCTCTGGACGATCGGCGCCGTACCTTGCGGGTCCGCCCAACTCAGGGGCGAGGAGAGGGAAGGGATCGTCCGTTGCAGAAGTTCTCGTCGCAGGGGTTCAGGATCGTCATGGTCCTGGCCGTCGTTGTCAGCTCCGGTCACTGGACCGGACTTGCCCAGCGCTGGTCGTAGAACCCACACCGTCCTGTCGACACCGCACTCATCCGGCGGGCCTCCGACCGCCACCCTCTCGCTCCCGATGAGCCGTCCGTCCTCCTACGGACGGCTCTTCGATTCCGGGCCCGGATCGCGCTTCTCGCGCAGGACGCTGCGCAGCACGAACCCGACGTTGGCCGGCCGCTCGGCCAGACGGCGCATGAAGTAGGGATACCACTGGGTCCCGAACGGCACGTAAACGCGGACGCCGAAACCGGCCCGGACGAGACGCTCCTGGAGGTCGCGCCGAACGCCGTACAGCATCTGGAATTCGAACCGGTCGGGGGAGATGCCCAGTTCCCGGACGAAGGCCACGGCCCGGGCGATCAGGCGTTCGTCGTGGGTCGCGATGCCGGGCAACGTGCCGTCGCGCAGGAGGCGCTCCATCAGGCTCGCGTAGGCCGCGTCGACGTCAGTCTTGTCGGGATGGGCGACCGCGGCCGGCTCGACGTAGGCGCCCTTGCACAGCCGGATCCGGGCCTGCTCACCAACGAGCCGTTCCACGTCGGCTGGACTCCGTCGAAGCGCCGCCTGGATCACGACCCCGGAGTCGCCCCGTCCGGCGTTGATGGGCCGCAGCTCGCGCCACAGGGCGAGGGTCGCGTCGGTGGTGGCGTGGTCCTCCATGTCGATCCGGACGAACGCGTCGTGCTGGGCGGCCCGCTCCATGATCCGGCGCACGTTCGCCCGGCAGGTGTCGCCTTCGAGACCGAGGCCCATCTGGCTGAGCTTGACGCTGACGTTCCGATCCAGGCCGCGGGCGGCCAGGGCGTCGAGTGCGGCGAGGTACTCGTCGGCGGCGGCAGTCGCGGCATCGGCCGACGTGACCGCTTCGCCGAGGACGTCGACCGTGGTCCGCAGGCCAGCCGCGCGGAGGGCCTCGAGGGCGGCGAGTGCCTCGTCGAGAGTCTCGCCGGCGACGAACCGGGCGACCATCCCGCGCGTGACCGGCAGGCGGGTCGCGAGCCGGCCGAGCGAGCGGCGCCGGGAGAGCCAGAGCAACGACGTGCGCATGGCGCGCTCGGCGGCGGAGCGGACGACGGTCGGGACGGCCACCGCCCGATGGTAGCGGCTCGGCGGGGCCCCTCGAAGGGGCCGGCCCGGGTGGACGAGGATCGGTCGGTGAGGGCGAGCCGACGCGCTCCGGCTCGAAATCAGAGGCGACCGCCGCCCTTGTCGAGCGCGCCACCTTCGTCGGGGGTCGCCCCGAGGTCGTCCATCACGTGGCGCCGCAGGAAGGCCCGGACGCGCTGGAACCCGTCGCGCCGGTTCTCGCGCTTCTCCCAGCCGTGGCCCTCGTCGTCGTACCAGTGGACCTCGTGGAACTTGCCCTCGATCTCGAGGGCCTCGACCATCTTCTCGGTCATCAGCGGCACGACCCGCTTGTCCTTCCGGCCGTGGAGGATCAGGAGCGGCGCCTCGATCCGCTCCGCCTTGTAGAGCGGCGAGCCGCGCCGGAACAGCTCGGCCCGGGTGGGGTCGTCGGGCGAGCCCATCATCCGCCCGAGGTCGAGCCGGCCGGGCCGATCGCCGTGACGGAAGCTCTCGGCGATCTCCGAATCGCCGTACAGGTCCACCCCGGCCTGCCACAGCGACGGCTCCTCGACGAGGGCGCACAGGACGAGATAGCCGCCGTACGAGCCACCGTAGATCCCGAGCTTGCCGTTCGACCACGGCTGGGCGGCGGCCCAGCGGCCGGCATCGACCATGTCGAACGCGTCGGCATGGCCCCACTCGCCGTTGTTGCCGTCGCGGAACGCCCGGCCGTACCCGGTCGAGCCCCGGAAGTCGACATCGAGGAACGCGAACCCCTCGCGGACAAGGAGCTGCTTGAACGGGACCCACGCCCGGTAGGCCTGCCAGGTCGGACCGCCGTGGGGATACACGATCGTCGGAACCTTCGAGCCGCTGCGCTTGCCCGTCGCGCCGGTCGGGCGCCACAGCGTGCCCTCGATCCGGAGCCCGTCGCGGGCCTGGAACGAGATCCGCTCGGCGGCGATCGTGCGGCCGGGCCGGAACGCGGCCGCCAGGACCGCCGGCATCGAGTTCGTGACCTGGCGGGCGCGGGAGCCCTCGGGCGCGACGCCGGGAACGGGCAACAGCCACAGGTCCTGCGGTCGATCCTGGCTCTCCCCGATCGCCGCCAGCCAGGCACCGTCGGCCAGGAACCCGACCGAGCGCCAGACGCCCGGCCACGGATTGACGACCGCCCCCGAACCGGCCGCGCCGGCGACGACCGGCGGCGGGTTCTTCGGCGGCCGGCCGCGCCCGCGCTTGACGGGAGTCGCGCCACCGATCGGGGCCACGACGAGATCGATCAAGGCGTCGTGGTGGTCGCCGTGGACGAAGCGGCTCGCGTCGGGCGCGGCCAGGGCCGCGTAGCCGAAGCTCCCGGTCGGCTCCCCATGCTCGCGCTTGCCGGTCGTCAGGACGGTCCGATCCTTCCCGTCGGCGCCGATCCGGACCACCTGGAACCATCCGTCGGCGTCGGTCAGGTAGAGGAACCCGCCGCCCGGAACGGCCCGCGGCCCGGCTGCGTATTCCGTGCCGCCGCCGGCGATCCGACGCTCGGTGCCGTCGCTGACGCTGACCAGGTGGATCTCGCCGACCGCAAAGTCGGGCCCTCGGAACGTCGCAACCGCGATCTCGGTGCCGTCCGCGGACCACTCGAGATCCTCGACGTCGTAGCCGACCGCGGTCAGGATCCGCGGCTCGGGCGGTCGCGGGTCGCGAGCCGGCCGACCGCGCCGCGGGATCGGCGCATCGACAAGGTGGACCTGGGCCCAGCCGCGGCGTCGCGACAGGAAGGCGATCCGCTGACCGTCCGGTGACCAGCGCGGCAACGACACGCCGGCCGGATGACCGCCAACCAGGACGTCGCGCGCACCGTCGATGTCGACCACCCGGATCTCGTCGCCGCGCGTGAACGCCAGGCGCTTCCCGTCAGGCGACCACTGAGGATCGGCCACGTCCTTCTCCGAGGCGGTCACCTGGGTCGTGGCGCCGGTTCGCAGCGAGAGGACGAAGAGCTGTCGTGCGCCGGCCGCCTCCTCGGTGTAGACGACGGCCCGGTCGCGGGGATGGACCCGGAACTCGCGCTTCGTGTCGACAGCCACGAGACGCTCGATCGACAGGCCGCCGGTTGTTGCGCCGGTTCCCTTGGCGGCCGCCGCCGCGCCGTCGTCTGCCCTGATCGCCTGGCTCATCGTGGATCCTCCCCCGGCGCCAGTTCGGCGCCGCCTGCCTGGATCGTCGTGGTCGGTCATCGCGCCGTGCCGGTGGCGTTTGGAGGGGCCCGATCGAGCGGGGCGGGCCAGCCGATGCGGGCCGCCCACGATCCAACCATCGCGTGATGCGCTCGGACGTGGCCGTGGAGGTCCTCGTAGGCCCAGCTGAAGCCGTCGGGATCGAGCCACTCGGCGTCGGACATCGCCGCCGTCGCGGCACGGAGGCGCTCGAGGCCGATCGCGAATCGTTCGCGCAGGACCGCCGGCGACGTGCCCCGGGCGGCCTCGACCTGGCGAGCATTGAAGGCGTCGATCCCCTCGGCCGGGATGTCGGCCCAGGGCCGGCCCGCTCGATGACCCTCGATGGCCGCTGCGCCCTCGTCGAACCAGCCGGCGAGGTGGGCGACATGGTCGGCGAACGTCCAGTCGCCGTCGCTGGGCAGGGCCCAGGCGGCGTCGGGGACGGCCAGCATCGTGGCCTGGAACGCCTCCATGATCACCGCCTCGGCGGCCCAGAAACGGTCCCGATCGGCGGCCAGCCGGGCCCTGGTGGGCTGTGGATCAAGCCCGAACGGATCGTTCCCGACCTGGCGGGTGCGGAGCGCGTCGGCCCACGGCTCGAGGACCGTCAGGTGGTCGAGCTCGTGACCGTGCAGGATCTGGTGGACCCAGCCCCACGCGGCGTCGCTCCGGATGGTCTCGAGCGGCAGGCGCCGCGCGACGTCCAGGACCCGCTCGTGGGCGTCCCGCCCTCGCTCCCGCAGGCGGCCCGGCTCGACGTCGGCGAACCGGGTCCGGCGCCGCTCGTTCAGCTGGTCGAAGTCGCCGCCGATGTCGTCGTCGTCGTCGGCCGGCCAGGTCGAGCCACGCAGGACGTCGGCGATGTAGCCGGTCGCGAGCTCCCACCAGTCGATGACGTGGGCGACGTGATCGAGGAGCGACCAGTCCGGGCCGCCGGCATCGGAGGGCGCGGCACCGGGCAGCCGCCACGCGGCGTCGTCGAGACCGGCCCAGACCGCGACGAACCGGTCGTGGATCGCCGCCTCGTCGGCCCAGTAGTCACGGGCCGGGTTCCGGAAGTCGATCGCCCGGACAACGCCAAGGGGGTCGCGCCGGAGGTCGACGGGACGATCCGCGACGGACGCCGTCACGGCTGCTTCGGCATCTCGTTCGGCTTGGCGACGCTGGCCTCGAGCTGATCGCCGAGCTCGATCGTCCGTCGGAACGCCGCCCAGACCGCCTCGGACAGGACTGTTCGCATGCGGCCGGACTCGAGCTCGTGGAGTGCCGCGGCTGACGTGCCGCCGGGTGACGTGACCATGTTCCGGAGCTCGGCCGGGTGCATCTGCGATTGCTTCGCGAAGAGCGTGCTGCCCTCGATGGTCTCGACGACGAGATCGTGGGCGACGTGGCGCGGGAAGCCGAGGTGGACCGCGGCGTCGATCAGGGCCTCCATGAACAGGAACACGTACGTCGGACCGGTGCCGGACACGGCGGTCGCCATCGCGACCATCTTCTCGTCGTCGACCTCGATCTGGGTGCCGAGCGCTCCAAGGAGCGCCGCCGCCTGCTCGCGCTGGTCCTCGGTGGTCTCGGGCGTCGCGTACCAGACGGTCACGCCCCTGCCGAGTCGGGCCGGCGTGTTGGGCATCGCCCTGATCACCTGATCGTGGCCGAGGGTTCCGGTCAGCGCCGCCGTCGTGGCACCGGCGAGGACCGACAGGACGACCTGCCCGCGCTTCAGGTGAGGCCCGATCTCGCGGCCGACCTTGGCGAGCATCTGGGGCTTGATCCCGAGCAGGACGACGTCCGCGCCATCGAGGGCCTCGAGGTTGTCGGCGACGACGCGGATCCCGTATTCGGATCGGAGGTGGTCGCGGCGCTCGGGTCGGGGATGGCTTGCCACGATCTGGTCGGGCGCGACGAGCTCGCCGCGCAGGAGACCGGCGACCATCGCCTCGGCCATCACTCCGGAACCGACGGTCGCGATCGTCCTGGCGCTGAGAGGAGTCGTCATCGAGGCGAGTATCGCACGCGATTCGGGGCGTGGCCGTGACTCGGGGGCATGCCGTGGGACGGGTCGGGTGGGGTGGGGCCGAGGCGCGCGGCCGACTCCTCCGAGGAGTGCCCCTCACGGACGCATTGCGCGTGTAGGGCCGCACTACGGCCACGAACGCCTCATGGACCCTCCCCCGATCGACGGTTTCCTGCGATCTGGTTGCCCGTCCACGAGGGATCTGTGACGAATCGGCTCCCCACAGAAAGCATCGCGCCTCACAAGCGGCCCGCGCTGTTACCCGCGGATCGCGGTCGCCAGGACGAAGAAGCGGCCGGTCGTCGTGACCGCGACGTCGCGGAACCCGGCCCCGTTCAGCGCCGCCCCGATCTCGTCGGGCGTCCGGTACACCTTCGGGATCGTGAACTCCCGGCCGTCGGCAAGGCGGCGGACCGCGCGGTCGGCGTCAGCCGCCGGGTGATCGACGGCGCCGGAGCGGGGATCCGGCAGCGAATCGATCAGTGCGATCC
>JALYPW010000137.1 GCA_030856145.1 Chloroflexota bacterium
CCGACATCGTCATCTACAAGGCGTCACTGGTGCCCGTCGGGCGCGACCAGGCAGCCCATCTGGAGCTGTCGCGCGAGATCGTGCGCGCCTTCAACCGCCGCTACGGCGAGACGTTCCCCGAGCCGCAAGCCGTCTACACCGAGGCGCCGACCGTCCTCGGCACCGACGGCGCGAGGAAGATGAGCAAATCCGTCGGGAACACGATCGACATCCTCGGCGAGCCGGATCTGATCCGGAAGCAGGTGATGTCGATGGTCACCGACACGCTCCGGATCAAGCGGACCGATCCGGGCCGGCCGGAGGTCTGCAACGTCTGCCAGCTCCATCGCTTCTTCGGTGACGACTGGGCCGGGATCCAGGACGGCGAGCGGACAGCCCTGACCGGCTGCGTCGACACGAAGAAGCTGCTCGCAGAGCGGATCATCCGGCACTACGCCCCGGCGCGCGAGCGCTATGCCGAGCTGATGGCCCACCCGGCCGAGATCGACGGGATCCTCGAGGCGGGCGCCGACCGACTCGCCCCGGTCGCCGCCGCAACACTGGCCGAGGTCAAGGAGAAGATGGGCCTCCGCTAGACGAGCGGGATCGTGGGCCGTCTACCATGACGGGGCGTGGACGACAATCGACCCAGGATGGTGCAGGTGACCGACCGACAACGGCGCTGGCTGACCGCGGTCCTCATTCTCGGCGCGTTCGTCCTCGCCATGATCCTCCTCGGGTTTCTGGCCGACGTCTTCTACACCTTTGGCGACACGATCCTCGTCTTCTTCCTGGCGTGGCTCCTCGCGTTCATCCTGAGCCCGGTCGTCGGCGGCCTCACCCGGCTCGTCCCGATCCTGCCCCGGATCGGCGCCGTCGTCCTCGTCTATGCCACCCTCGTCGGCGCGATCGTCCTCGTCGTCGTCCTCGTCGCGGGCGCCCTCGCCCAGTCGATCACCGCGTTCATCACGAGCGTCCCGACCCTGCGCGGCGACCTGCCGACCCTCCTCGCCCCGTGGCAGGAGCGGCTGAACGCGATCGGCCTCGCCCAGGTGGACCTCGTGGCCCAGGCGTCGAGCTTCCTCGACAACACCGCGACCTACGCCGCCCAGCTCGTGGGCCCCGTCCAGCAGCTCGCGGTGGCCAGCCTGTCGGCCCTCGGCAGCCTGCTCCTCGTCCTGATCCTGTCGCTCTACATGGTGGTGGACCGCGACAAGATCCTGTCGTTCATCTTCCGGGTCGTCCCGCCTTCGATGAAGGAGGAGGCGCGGCTGCTGGAGACGAGCGTCGCCCAATCCTTCGGGGGATTCCTGCGTGGCCAGGCGATCCTCGGGCTCGTGTACGCCGCAGTTGCCGCCGTGACCAGCGCGCTGCTCGGCCTGCCCTACCTGCCGGTGACTGCGGCGGTGGCCGGGGTCCTGATGGCGATCCCGTTCTTCGGGCCGTTCGTGGCCTGGGCGCCGCCCCTGATCGTGGCCCTCCTGACGCCCGGTACGGCGGTCCTGCCGGCGGCGATCCTGATGGGCGTCGGCTGGTTCGTCGTGATGAACGTCCTCCAGCCGCGGCTGATGCAGGAGGCGGTCGGGATCCACCCGATCGTGGTCCTTGGCTCGGTGCTGATCGGGAGCAAGATCGCGGGGGTGACCGGGGCGATCTTCGGGATCCCGATCGCGGCCGTCCTGTCGGCGTTCTTCTTCCACTTCCTCGTCGTGACCCGCGAGCCGTCACCGGTCGCGACCCGGGCCGCCCGACGGGTCGAGGAGCGCGAGGGCCGCCGGGTCCGGATCCCGCATGAGCCGGTGCCCGGCGTCGATCCAGACGTCCACGGGGTGACGGGGACGACCGAGACGATCTCGTGAGCGACGAGGACGAGGGCGTCGACGGGGCCGACCGCGACGCGCAGGGATCGGCCGGCGACGAGCGCCATCCGACCTGGTCGCAGCCCCCCGCCCGCGCCGACGAGGGTCCCGGCGACAAGCCCGACATGACCCGCGAGCGGGCCCGGACCGAGCGCCGCGACGTCGACAAGGAGCGTGGCGAGCCGGTGGCCGGC
>JALYPW010000149.1 GCA_030856145.1 Chloroflexota bacterium
CTCGGAGGCCACCGATGACCGCATCCCAGGCGCGGAGATCGCCGAATCGCGGAAAGGTCACTTCCGTACGCCAGTCGAGCGATGGGTGACAGTGGACGTGCAGGCGCTCGAGGAGCGAGTTCTGCCCGGCGTCTCGAACCGGGTCCCCGACCGGGAAGTACCGGAGCGAGACATCCAGGCCCAGGGTGGCCGCGATCCGCGCAACCGAAGCAAGCGAGACCTGCGGCGCCACGCCCCGTTCGATCCGACCGTATTGCGGTCGGGAGATGCCGGCTGCGGATGCGACTTCGTCCTGGGACAAGCCGGCGTTCGTGCGCGTCACCAGGAATTCGCGGCCGGAAGCCGCCACGAGCTCGCGTCCGCGGGCCGCTCCACGATCCACCCGGCGTCGCCTGACAGTCATGGTTGGAGCATGAGTCGCGCCGGTTCACTCCGGCTTACGTGGACCCGTCCGGGGACACTACTTCGGCGCCCGGCGATCTTCGGCCAGAAGCCGCGATCTGCCCGACGCCGTTCATCAGACGATCGAACGCGACAAGCCGGCACGCTCGTGCACCCTCGCCGGCCCGCCAGCGGTCTTTTGACGACCAAGTCCGACCGATTCGACACGGTTGGAGAGATGGATCAGTCGTCGGCGTGTTCGACACGTCGCATTGGATCGTTCAACGACCTGACTTGCCGATTCCGGTCGTTGAACGAACGGGAAGCCGGGAAACCCTCAGGACCTGGGCGGATCACCCGGCTCGGGCCCGGTCGCGACTGTCTCGCCGGAGCGCGACCAGTCGCTGTACGAGCCGACGTACAGGATCGGGTCGGGCAGGCCGGCGACGCGCATCGCCAGCGCGTGATGGAGGGCCGAGACGCCGCTGCCGCACGACGTGACGACCGGGCCAGCCGAGCCGTCGGCGCCGAGCGCCTCGAACCGGGCGACCAACTCGGCGGGCGCCAGGAACGCCCCGCCCGGGCCGACGAGGTTGCCCTCGATCGGGGCGTTGCGCGCGGTCGGGATGTGGCCCGCGACCGGATCGATCGGCTCGGTCTCGCCGCGGTAACGCGGGGCGCCGCGGGCGTCGAGGAGGACGACCGATCCGAGACGGTGACGCAGCTCCTCGCGCGAGATCACCCGCTCCCAGCGATCACCGAGATGGAGCGCCGCGGCGGGCAACGACGGGACGTCGGTCGTCAGCTCGCCGCCGGCCTCGATCCAGGCCGCGAGCCCGCCGTCGAGGACGCGGACCCGCTGGTGGCCGAGGACGTCGAGCATCCACCACAGCCGGGCCGCGACCCAGCCGCCGACGTCGTCGTAGGCGACGACGAGGTGGCCGTCGCCGATGCCCGCCAGGCCCAGGTCGGCCGCGAGCTCGAAAGGGGAGGGCAGCGGGTGACGGCCCGGCGCCCCGTAGCCAGCCGGGTCGGCGAGGTCGTCGTCCAGGTCGAGATGGATCGATCCCGGGATGTGGCCGGAGGAGTAGGCGACGACACCCGCGCCGGGACTGCCGAGGACCCAGCGGCAGTCGACGATCCGGAGGTCGTCGGGTCCGGACTCGACGAGATCGCGGAGCTCCGCCGCGGAGATGAGTGTCTGGTCGTCGGTCATGTCTCGAGGATACCGGTGCCGCTCACAGGTGACGGAGGAAGGCGTCCGGGTCGTTGAGGAAGTCGCGGGTCAGCGTCACGTGCCCCAGGTCGCGCCCAGGCAACGCGCCGGATCGGCGTCGAGTCGAACGACCAGATCCGGCAGTGTCGCGATCGCCGGGACGTCGAAGGGAAAGCCGGCTCGACGGACGTCACCGCCGCCCGCAGACCGAGGCTGGCGGGACGACCCGCGGGTGACTCGGGTCAGGTGGATCACCTCGTCATCGTGCCGGATCGCAGCGTCCGGCGCGACCGCGACCTGCCCTCCGGAGCCCGCCGGAGCATCTGGTATCCTCTCGTCCGGCGCCGCGACGGCGCCCTCGTCGACGGCCCGTCACGGTCCGCCGACCCTCGCTCCGGCGTAGCTCAGTGGTAGAGCGGGCGGCTGTTAACCGCTTGGTCGTAAGTTCGAATCTTACCGCCGGAGCCACTTCATCCGACCGCCGCCAGACTGCGGCCTCGGCCTACCCGACGGGCGTCGGATCGTCGGTGCCGGTGAGCTCGACGACCGCGTCCCACAGCGCGCGGCGATCGGCCGCCGACAGCCGCGTCTGCGGAGCCCGGTCGAACGGCCGCGGTCGCCGATCCAGGAACAGCCGGCCGGTCTGGCCCGCCGCCTCCGGGTGAGCGGAGAGCCACACGATCGTGTCGGCGCCGTCCTCGGCGGAGCGGAGCAGGGGGCCCATGAACCGGTGGAACGCGGGCAGCGAGTCGGCCAGGCCGGGCGTGTCTGCCCAGCCGGGATGCATCGCGTTGAACGTCAGCCCGGTCCCCGAGAACCGGCGCGCCCACTCCCTGATCAACGCGGTCTGAGCGCGTTTGGCGCGCGCGTAGGCCTTCTGGCCCGACCACTCGCCAAGTCCCGATTGCAGGTCGTCCAGGTCGAGCGGCTGGGTATACATCCCGCCGGACGTCACCGCGATCAGCCGTCCGTGGCTCGCCCGGAGGAGCGGCAGCAGGCCGGCCGTCAACGCGAAGGGACCGCCGACCATCAGCCCGAACGTCGCTTCCATCCCGTCCGGACCGACCATTCGTTCCGGGAAGATCGCGCCCGCGTTGTCGACGACCACGTCGAGCTGGTCTTCCGTCGCGAGGATCACGGCCACCGCGGCGCGGACGGACGCGAGCGACCCGAGATCTGCGACGACCGTCGGGAAGCGGTCCTCGCCGGTCCGCGTCCTGAGCTCGGCCGCGACATCCTCGAGCTTCTCGCGGTTGCGGCCGACGAGCACGACTCGCGCGCCGAGGTCGGCGAGGGCGCACGCGGTCACCCGGCCGAGACCCGAGGTCGGGCCGGTGACCAGGGCGGTTCGCCCGACGAGGCTGCCTGGGGGCGGGTCGGTCCAGCTGTCAACCTGGCGGCGGACGGTGGGCCCGAACCGGCTGAAGCTGCCGACGACCGATAGCTCGAGGAGAGCGTCGACGGAGATCCGCCAGGCGCGATCGACGGTGGCGGCAAGGTCATGCATGACAACTACCCTACACGTTGTGCAAACCTTGGACAAGACCTAGACATGTGATCCAGATCGGCCTACCATGCGCATGACGCAGTGAACAAACGGTACACCGCGCCGCCCGCCCACCCGCCGTCACAACAGCCATATCCGGAGACCACATGCCGACCCTCCGCGAGACGATCGAGACCGACCTGCCGCCCGCCGAGTCGTTCGCGTTCATCGCCGACTTCGCCAACGCGCCGGCCTGGGACCCGGGCACGGCCACCTCGGAGCGGCTCGACACTGGGGCGGTTGGTGTTGGCGCGCGTTATCGGCTCGGCGTCCGGATGCGCGGCAAGGTCGTCCCGATGGAGTACCGGATCGAGACGTTCGAGCCGGATCGCCTGGTCGTCCTCCGTGGCGACGGGTCAGGCGTTCGGGCGCGCGACGAGATCACGTTCCACGCCCGCGGCAGCGGCACCCGGGTCGAGTACGTCGCGGAGATCCACCTCAAGGGACTGATGCGCTTCGTCGAACCTCTCCTCGGCGGCATCTTCGCGAAGATCGGCCGGGACGCCCGGGATGGCATGCAGCGAGCGCTCGACGACCTGGCCCGTACCGCCGGACCGGCTGGCTGACCGTGGACATCGCGATCGTCGGCTCCGGCGTCAGCGGCCTGACCGCGGCCTGGGCCCTCCGCCACGACCACCGTGTCACCGTCTTCGAAGGGCACACCGAGCCGGGTGGCCATGTCGCGACCGTCGAGGTCGCCAGCCCCACCGGCCCGGTCGCTGTCGACACCGGCTTCATTGTCTACAACGAGACGACCTACCCGCGGTTCATCGGCCTCCTCGCCGAGCTCGACGTCGCGACCCAGGCCAGCAACATGTCGCTCGGCTCGAGCTGCCGGGCCTGTGGCATTGCGTTCAGCTCGCGCGGCGCGGGCGGCTTCCTCGCCGATCCGCGGCTCGTGACGCGACCCGGCCACTGGCGGATGTTCGCCGACATCGCCCGGTTCTACCGGGATGCCCGGCGCGTCCTTGACGCCCCGACGCCGGATGGCCGCTCCCTCGGCGACTGGCTGGCCGATCACGGCTACGGTCGCGACTTCCGCGAGCACTTCCTCGTCCCGATCACCTCGGCGGTCTGGTCCACGGCAGCCGAGCGGGTCGCCGAGTTCCCGATCGACTACCTCCTGCGCTTCCTCGACAATCACGGCCTGATCGGGATCGGCCGGTCCGTCCCGTGGCGCACGGTGCGGGGCGGATCGCGGTCCTACGTGGAGCGGATCGTCGCCGGGCTGCCGGCCGGCGCCGTCCGGACCGGGATGTCCGTCGCGGCGGTCCGGCGCGATCCCGGCGGAGTGACGATCGGCCTTGCCGACGGCCGTCGCGACCGATTCGACGCGGTGATCCTCGCGACCCACGCCGACGACGCGCTGCGTCTGCTCGGGTCCGACGCCGATTCGGCGGAGCGGGCCGCTCTCGGCGGCATCGAATACTCGGGCAACCAGGTCGTCCTCCACACCGACGAGCGCGTCCTGCCAGCCCGGCGCGGCGCGTGGGCCTCGTGGAACATCGACACCGCCGACTGTCGCCGGCCGGGCGCGGCCCTGACGATGACGTACCACATGAACCGGCTCCAATCGATCCCCGGGCCGGTCGAGTACTGCGTGTCGGTCAACCCGGCGATCGACATCCGCCCCGAACGGGTGATCGTGGAGCGCGCGTTCAGCCATCCGATGTACACGTTTGCGACACTCGCGGCCCAGGCCCGGATCGGCGCCCTCCAGGGGCACCGGAACACGTTCCACGCCGGCGCCCACCTGGGCTACGGCTTCCACGAGGACGGCTGTCGGTCGGGCTTCGAAGCGGCCGATCTGGTCGCAGCGGCCGTCGAGGAGCGCGCCGCATGAGGTCGCACCTGCTCGAGGGCCGGGTCCGCCACCGCCGCCTCGCCCCGTTCGAGTACGCCCTCGACCACGCGGTCTACTACGCCGCTCTCGAGCTGAGCGAGCTCGACGAGGTTGACGCTCGCCTCCGCCTGCTGAGCCGGAACGGGCCCGGTCTCGTCGAGTTCCGCGATGCCGACCACCTGCCCGACCCCGCCGCCGACCTGCCCACCGCGATCGACGCCCTGCTCCGCGGCGACGGCCTGGACCCGACCGGCTGGCAGATCACCCTCGTCACGAACCTGCGAGTCCTCGGTTACGTCTTCAACCCGGCCTCGTTCTATCTCTGCCGCGATGGAGCGGGGGATCTGCGGGTCGTGATCGTCGAGGTCCACAACACGCACGGCGAGCGGCACCTGTACCTGCTCCGCCGGGATCCCGCGGCCGCGCCCGACGCGCCGTTCCGGGCGGGCATGGCCAAGGACTTCTACGTGTCGCCGTTCATCGGCATGGACGGCCGCTACATCGTCCACGTCCGGGCCAGCGCCGATCGGCTGTCGATCGCCATCAACCAACACCACGGAGACGGACCGTTGCTCACCACCAGCCTCGTCCTGCGGCGCCGCCCGCTGACTGATCGGTCGCTCCTGCGGATGCTGGTCCGGCACCCACTGATGACCCAGCGCACGATCGGGCTCATCCATCTGCACGCCGTGCGCCTGTGGCTGAAGGGGGCGCGGTTCCATCGGCACGGGACGGCGACTCGCGAGGCGCTCGCCCGACGCGAGGCCGTCCGGCGCGAGGCCGTCCGGCCGGAGGCCATCCGATGAGCAGCCCGTCGATCGACCGGTCTCGGGACGTCGCGCTCGGCGTGCCCGTGTTCGACCGGGTCGCCCGGCGGATCATGCTCGCCGCCGCGCGTCGGATCCGGGTTGGCCGGCTCACGATCGTCCTGCCCGACGGGAGCCACGAGATCGTCGGGGCCACGGACGGCTCCGGGCCGCGCGCCGAGATCCGGATCCACGACGAACGGGCGGTCATGCGCATGTTCGTCGGTGGCGAGACCGGCGCCGGCGAGGCCTGGATGGACGGCTCGTGGTCGAGCCCGGACCTGCCGGCCCTCCTCAAGCTGGCCGCACGCAACCGTGAGGCTCTGGCGCTGACCCGCGGCTGGTGGCGCCTTCCGCTCCAGATCCCTCGAATCGTCGGCCACCGACTGCGCCGCAACACGGTGGCCCAGGCGAGCCGCAACATCCGCCGTCACTACGATCTGGGCAACGACTTCTACCGGCTCTTCCTCGACGAGACGATGACCTACTCGAGCGCGGTCTTCGAGAGCGACGACCAGACCCTCGCCGATGCCCAGCGGGCGAAGTACCGGGTGATCGCGGAGCGAGCCGGTATCCGCCAGGGGATGCACGTTCTGGAGATCGGCTCGGGCTGGGGAGGCTTCGCGCTCCACGCGGCGGGCGAGCTCGGGGCGCGGGTGACCTCGCTGACGATCTCGCCCGCCCAGCAGGCGCTCGCCCGGGAGCGCATCCGCGCGGCCGGGCTCGAGGACCTTGCCACGGTCGAGCTCTGCGACTACCGGGCGATCGACGGGGAGTACGACGCGATCGTCTCGATCGAGATGATCGAGGCGGTCGGGCACGAGTACTTCCCGACGTACTTCGCGGCGTGCGATCGGGCGCTCAAGCCGGGCGGCCGGATGAGCCTCCAGTCGATCACGTTCCCGGACGCCGACTACGACGCTCAGCGCAAGAGCGCGAACTGGATCCAGACCTACATCTTTCCCGGCGGGCTCCTGCCGTCACTCGCGGTGATCGAGGAGGCGACGGCCGGCACCCGGCTCCTGGTCACCGGCGTCCAGGACGTTGCCTCGTCGTATGCCCGGACGCTCGCGACATGGCGGGCGAACTTCCTCGGCCGGCTCGACGAGGTCCGCGCCCAGGGCTTCGACGAGCGCTTCATCCGGATGTGGGAGTACTACCTCGCGATCAGCGAGGCCGGCTTCGCGACCGGGATCACCCAGGTTCAGCAGATCGTGCTCGAGAAGAAGCGCGGGCTCGCCTGAGGGTCGGCCCGCGACCGGGTGGCGCGTCGGGGCGGCGTCGGCGACCGGAATCGAACGACCGGCGCGGGTTCGCGCCGGTCGGGTCGGTGACGGTCGGGCCGCGGCCACGAGGCCGCGGTGGGCTTCAGCGGGGCTTGGTCCGGAACGCCGCCAGGTGGGTGGTCCACTCGGAGGTCCGGCCGTCGAGCGAGGAGCTCTTGCCGTGCCAGCCGCAGACGCACGTGATCGTCTGGGCCTGGTGCTTGTACTCCGCGATCACGTGCTTGAGCGGCTCATCGGCCGGCTTTGCGGCGGGACGCGGCGGACGCATGGTGCCGTTTGACATGGGCAATTCTCCCGGAGCTGACGATCGGCCGACGCTGGCCGGTCCGAGAGGGGCCATCGACCATGCGAGGACGGGACGCAACGGTTGCGCGGACAAGAATTCTACCGTGAACCGGCGCTCCGCGCCGCCTGATCAGGCGACCCAGGTGCGGCCTGTCGTCCGGCGAACCAGCTCGGCGACGAGCAGCGGGGCGACGGCGATTGCCGCAATGATCAGCCAATCCCGGCCGTCGAGCGGGGTCGCCCGGAAGATCTCGGCGAGGGCCGGGACCGCCGGGATCGCGACCTGGATGGCGACGACCGCGATCGCCGCACCGAGCAGGACCCGGTTCGATCGGAGGGCCGTGAGCGGACGGGTCAGGCTCCGGTTGCCGTAGGCCCTCACGGCCTGGGCGACGACGAGCGCCGTGAACGCCAGCCATCGGGCGTGGTCGCTCCCGGTCGGTTCGCTGAAGAAGAGCACGACCGCGGCAAGCGCGCTGAAGCCTCCGGCGGCGGCGATCCGGATGAGGAGCCCGGTCGTCAGGAGCGGCACGCTCCGGCGGCGCGGCGCAACGGCCATCGCTCCGGGCTCGTCGGCTTCGCGCTCGAACGCCACCGACGTCGAGAGATCGATGAACAGCTCCAGCCACAGGATCTGGATCGGCAGGAGCGGCTGGCCTGCTCCGAGGAGCGTGGCCACGAGGATGAAGCCGAGCAGGGCGACATGGGTCGAGACGAGGAACACGAGGCCCTTCTGGACATTCGCGACGATCCGCCGCCCGTCGCGGATCGCGTAGACCAGGGTCGCGAACGAATCGTCGTTGAGGACCAGGTCCGAGGCGCCCTTCGCGACGGCCGAGCCGCTGCCCATCGCGACCGCGACGTCGCTGTGGGTCAGCGCCGGCGCGTCGTTCACGCCGTCGCCTGTCACGGCCACGGTCCGGGACGTCCGGCGGGCGGCCTCGACGAGCCGGAGCTTGTCTTCGGGCCGGGCACGGGCCACGACGTCGAGCGACGCCAGCTCGGCATCGAGCCGGGCGTCGTCCCAGGTCCCGAGCTCGGCGCCCGTGATCACGAGGTCGATGTCGAGACCGGCCTCGCGCGCGATTGCCCGGGCGGTCGCCGGGTGATCGCCCGTGACGACGATCGTCTGGATGCCGGCCGTCCGTGTTGTCGCCATGGCGTCATGGACGCCGGCGCGGAGCGGGTCGGCGAAGGCGAGGACGGCCTCCGGGCGCCACGGTTCGTCATCGAGCGACCGGGCGAGGAGCACCAGCCGACCACCACGGTCCGCCGCGCCGGCAACGAGACCGCGCCAGCCGTCGAGCTCCGTCTCCGACAGGCTCGGGCAGAGGCTCAACACCGCTTCCGGCGCACCGAGGGCGACATGCTCGACCCGGCCGGCGCGGCGGGCTGAGGTGGTCGCGAACGGCCGGCCGTCGGCGGGTGGCTGCGAATCGACGAGATCCGCCGGGTCGAGGGTCGGGCTGCCGCCGAGCTCCTCAAGTCCGACGCCCAGCGCCCGGGCGAACGAGCCGCGCGGAGCGCCGAACCGATCGGCCCGCCAGGCGTCATCCTCGGCGCGCAGACCGAGCTCGACGAGGCGCCGCCGCTCCTCGCCCGGCGCAACGGACCCGGCTGGTCGGAGGACGTCGGTCAGGGCCAGGCGGTTCTCGGTCAGGGTGCCGGTCTTGTCGGTCAGGATCAGGTCCACCGCGCCGAGGGTCTCCTCGGCGGACAGGCGCCGGACCAGGACGTTCCGGCGCAGGAGTCGGTGGGCGCCGAAGCCGAGGATGACCGCCAGCAGGATCGGCGGCTCCTCGGGGATCGCCGCGATCGCGGCCGAGATCCCGGCGAGGAGGTTGGCTCCGGCGGGATGACCGCGCAGGAACCCCGCCCCGACGGTGATCGCGATCAGCCCGATCGCGACGACGAGCAGGATCCGGACGAGGCGATCGAGCTCGCGCTGGAGCGGAGAACGCCGCGACGGCGCCGAGCCAAGGCTGCCGGCGATCCGGCCGAGTGCCGTCCCTGCGCCCGTCGCGACGACGAGCCCGGCGCCGCTGCCGCGGACCACGCTCGTTCCAGCGAATCCGATCTCCCGGGGATGGCCGCCGGGCGGAGCGGTCGGATCGGGGCTCAGGAGGGCGTCCTCGGGCATCGACTCGCCGGTCAGGAGGCTGCGATCGAACGCGAGCCCGACAGCCGCGGTCAGGCGCATGTCGGCCGGCACGATGTCCCCGGCCCGGACGAGGACGACGTCGCCCCGGACGACCTTGGCGGCGTCGACGTCGAGCACACGGCCGCCGCGCCGGACGATCGCCCGCGGAGCCGCCGCGGCGCGCAGCTCGGCGAGGGCGCGCTCGGCCCGGTACTCGGTCACGACATCGGCGCCGACGATCGGGATCAGGCCGCCGAGCACGAGGATCCCGTCGCGCACCTCGCCGAGGAGGATCGCGCCCACCCCGGCCAGGAGGAGCAGGATCACGAACGGCTCGGACATCGCCTCGAGGACCAGCTTCGGCAGGGTCGGTCGAGCTGGCGGCTCGACCTCGTTCGGACCGTCCGCGAGCAGGCGCCGGTCGGCCTCGACGTCGGTCAGGCCCGTGTCCGGATCGGTGTCGGTCTGGTCGACGATGTCTGCAATCGCCGTCGCGCCGGGGCTGCGGTCGATCGTCTCGAGGGCCATGTCTACAGGGTGCCTTGGAACGCCGCCGGCCGCCCGGGTCATTGGAACCGGGCGGATGGGTCCGAGCGGCCCGACCCGCCGACCCGGAGGCTCAGCCCAGGTGTCCGGCCTCGTTCCAGGCCTCGATCACCCGGCGATCGGTCTCCCAGCCGAGCTCCGAGATCGTCGCGGTCGCCAGCTCGAGCCGGCTCGCGGTGAGCGGCGGCGTCTCGATCCAGCGGGCTGCCAGGACGCGCAGGAAGTGGCCGTGCGAGAAGATGAGCACGTCGCCCCCGGTCGGAAGCAGGCCCGCGATCACCCGGTCGGCCCGGTCGCCCAGCTCGGCGAGGCTCTCGCCGTCGCGGATCGGGCGGCTCCAGACCGTCCAGCCCGGCTCGTCGCGGGCGATGTCGACCCGGCGCCGGCCCTCGTACACGCCGTAGTCCCACTCCTGGAGCTCGGGATCGACGACGACGACGTCACCGAAGCCCGCCAGCCGGCAGGTGTCGAGGGCGCGCACGAGCGGGCTCGACACAACCGTGCTGAACGTCCGACCCTCGAGCGCGGCCCCGAGCCGGCGGGCCTGCTTACGCCCGAGCTCGGTCAGTGGGATGTCCGTCCGGCCGGTGTGCTGGCCTGACTTCGACCATTCGGTCTCGCCGTGGCGGGCCAGGACGAGACGGGTCGGAGCGACGTCGTCGGTCACGCCGGCCCTGCCTGGTCCTCGAGGCGCGTCGACGGGACCAATTCGGCCTCGGGCGGGGCATCGAAGAACGGCCGCATCGTCCAGCCGAACAACCCGGCCAGCCAGACGCCGGGCACCTGCCCGATCCGCGTGTCGTAGCGGTAGACCTGATCGTTGTAGAGCTCGCGCCGGTCAGCGATCATCGACTCGAGGCGCTCGATCTCCGATTGGAGGGCCAGGACGTTGGCCGCCGATTGGACCTCCGGATAGCGCTCCACCGTCGCGAGCAGCATCCGGACCGCCCGGGTCGTGACCGCCGACGTCGCAGCCTGGTCGGAGATCTGCGCCGCCGGCGAGAACCCCGCCCGCGCCTCGGTCACGGCGGTCAGCACGTCGCGCTCGAAGGCCATCAGGCCGCGGACCGCTTCGACGAGGTTGGGCAGCTGGTCGAACCGTTGCTGGAGGACGACCTCGATGTTGGCCCACGCCTTGTCGATCCGGCGCTGGAGCGCGATGACATCGTTCCAGGTCGCGATCACCACGAAGAGGACGACCGCGATCACGAGCCCGAGAGCGAAGGCGGCGGCCATGCCCGGCAGGTTCATCGGAGCCCGCCGTCGAGGAGCAGGGCGAGGCCCATCGCCGATCCGATGGCGAGCACGGCACCAAGCAGGCCCAGGACGAACTGCCAGTCGTGGCGAGCGGCGACCGCCGACGGGGCGCCGAACGCGATCCGGAGCGGGACCTCGTCGGAGGGGGCGAGGACCAGGGCGTCCGGCGCGATCTCGAAGGTCGCCGCGACCCGCGCCGCGAGGTCCGGGTCCCCGGCCGGCAGGGGAGTCGCCGCCGGGT
>JALYPW010000153.1 GCA_030856145.1 Chloroflexota bacterium
CGTTGCGCGGGCTGCGTACCCACGACAGGCGCCGGTGCGGTTGCGTCCCCCGAACCGGCGCCTCTTCGCGCCCGCCCAGCGCGCAGTTGCCCCGGCAACAGGCTACTTATCACTAGCATGATTGCCCGGACTTCGCTACCATGGCCGCGTGACCACGACCCAGCCGGTCCTCGACGCCGCCGCGATGATCGCCGACACCGAGGAGGAGATCCTCCGGATCGTCGGCGAGCGCGACCCCTCGACCGCGGGCGTCTACGACATGGTCCGCTACCACCTCGGCCTCGACGGCTCGGGCGCCTCGGCCGGCAAGCGGATGCGTCCTCTGCTCGGCCTCCTCGCCTACGCCTCGATCGCCGGCGACTACCGGCCGGCCCTGCCCGGCGCGGCCGCGGTCGAGCTCGGCCACAACTTCAGCCTCGTCCACGACGACATCGAGGACGGCGATCGCGAGAGGCGGCACCGGCCGACGGTCTGGGCGATCCACGGCGTGGCCCAGGCGATCAACACCGGCGACATGCTGTTCAGCCTCAGCCGGATGGCCCTTCACCGCCTGACGGACCTCGGCTTCAGCGACACCAAAGTTCTCCGCCTGATGCGCCTCTACGACCAGACCTGCGTCGCGCTGTGCGAGGGCCAGTACATCGACATCGCGACGAGCGAGAACGACGACCTGATGTCGGTCGACCTGTACTTCGACATGATCGGGCGCAAGACCGCGGCTCTGATCGCCGCCTCGATCGAGGCCGGCGCCCTCCTCGCCTCGGACGACGACGAGGTGATCGCGCGCTATCGAGGCTTCGGCTGGGCGCTCGGACTCGCGTTCCAGCTGAACGACGACCTCCTCGGCATCTGGGGCGCCGAGCAGGCAACCGGCAAGGAGCCGTCCGACATCGCCCGGCGCAAGAAGACGCTGCCCGTGATCTACGCCTTCGAGCACGCCGGGCCCGAGGACCGCGAGCGACTCAAGAAGCTGTACGGCAACGGCGGCCCGGGCGCCGCCGACGTCGCCGAGATCATCGCGATCCTGGAGCGGACCGGCGCCCACGACTTCACCCGGGCGGAGGCCCGCCGCCACCGCGACGAGGCCCTCGCCGAGCTCGACGCGGCGGGCGTCGTGGACCCCGAGGCACGGGCCCGTCTCGAGGAGATCATCGTCTCGGTGATCGCGGCGTAGCTCGCCCCGCGCTGGTTCCGCAGTTCCCGGGCCCGACACTCGTGGGGCGAGCGTAACGGACACGATTCGGGGCGTCGCCCGGGATTCATGCGCTCTCTGCTCGTGGGACGAGCGATCCGTGCAGATTCGATGCGGATGCCCGCCCAGATCGTGCCTTGCGCGTGACTCCTTGCTCGATACGCTCGCCGGGCGAGAATCCCGGCAAGGTCCGATGGCCGGGACTCCCACTCTGACCTCGATCCAGCTCCCGAGGTCGGATTGCGCGCCGGGCGTGCGTTACGAAGGCTGGCGGTGCCCTGGCCTCCATTGTGCCCGCGTGACGTGCAGATCAGCGACGGAACGGGCGTTTCGAGGCCTGGGCGTGGCGCTCGTTCGTCACAGTGCGCGCCGGATGCGCAGCCGACCACTGGACGCCCGGAACTAGCGGTCACCGTCCTCGTCGGGGCGGGGGTCGCGGCCCTCGTCGGGGCGCTTGCGGACGACCAGGACCTTGCCGACCCGGCGGCCGTCGATCGTCTCGACCGTCAAGGTGAGCCCGTCGACCTCGACCACGTCACCCGGTGAGGGCACGCCGCCGATCCGGTGGTAGACCAGCCCGCCGACCGTGTCGTACTCATCCTCGTCCTCGAGCGCGAGCTCGATGTCGAAGATCTCCGCCAGGTCGTCGACGTCGGCCCGGCCGTCGACCCGGGCCTCGCCCTCGGACAGGCGGACGATCATCGGCTCCTCGGTGTCGTACTCGTCCTGGATCTCCCCGACGATCTCCTCGAGGAGGTCCTCGATTGTCAGCAGGCCGGCGGTTCCGCCGTACTCGTCGAGCACGATCGCGATGTGGACCTTGCGCCGCTGGAACTCGTGGAGGAGGTCGTCGATCGTCATCGACTCGGGCACGAAGACCGGCGTCCGGAGGAGCGAGCGCAGGGCCGGCCGTGGGCCGGACGACGACTTCAGGATCGGCAGGAGGTCCTTGGCGTAGAGGATGCCGACGACCTCGTCGATCGACTCCTCGTAGACCGGGATCCGGCTGTGGCCCTCCTCGACGACCAGGTCGATCGCCTCATCGAGCGTCGCTGACGCGGCGAGGGCCACGATCGCGATCCGCGGGATCATCACCTCGTGGAGGCGGCGCGAGCCGAGCTCGATGATCGAGTTGATCATCTGCTCCTCCTCGGCCTCGAGGATCCCCTGTTCGCCGCCGCGCTCGACGAAGAGCTTGAGCTCCTCGGTGCTGATCTGGCTGTGGTCGATGTCGCGGATGCCGAGCAGCCGGTTGACGACGTTTGTGACCTTGGTGAGCGCCCA
>JALYPW010000154.1 GCA_030856145.1 Chloroflexota bacterium
CCCCGCTTCCGACGGGTCAGCGGCGACCTTCAACCCCCCAGGCGTCAGGCCGCGCGGCGCTCCTCGTCGAGGGCGGTGATCGTCCAGCGACGCGAGCGATGCTGATAGGTGAGGGCGAGCCGGGCGCGCGGCGTCTCGACGTCGAACAGGGTCCGCGGGCCGGTGATGACCGGATACGCGGCGGCCTCCTCGCGGACGGCGTTGAGGCGGGTGACGAGGAGGCGCTCGTCGCCCCAGGTGATCTCTCGGGGACTGCCGTCGAACCAGCCGGTCCGAACGTGGACCTCGACCGGTTCGACTCTGATCATTGCCATGTCCTGGCTCCTTGCGGCGGGATCGCTTGGGCGTTTGCGTCCGTCGTCCGGGGCACTCGGCGACTGGAACGTCTGTTCTGTTCTGACGTGATCCTGCATCGAACGCCTGTTCGATGTCAAGCCCCGTCGAAGTGATCCTCCGCGTCAGGTGTGTCATCTAGGCTGTCACGATCCTCGTGGGTCTCGCCATTCCCGACTCCCGCCATGTCGCCGGCCGCGACGTCCAGCGAGCGCGGGTCGACCGGGGTCATCGGATCTCGCTCGAACGGCGCCGGCAGGCGCGAGCCCACCAGGCGGGCCCGGGTGATCGCCCGCTCCCCGAATCGGTGGCGGACTGCGTCGGCCGCCTCGGTCACCTTCCGGCGGCGCGGGTCGTCGGCCGCGAAGAGCGACATCTGTTCGCGTTCGCCCAGCCCTGACGCCGTCACGCCGAGCAGTCGGATCCGGAGACCGCGAACCTCGGGTCGAGCGAGATCGAGGGCGGTCCGGAAGATCGGGTCGGTCATGTCGGTCGCGTCCGGCAGGGTCCGCTGGCGGGTGATGGTCCGGAACGTCGTGTCGCGGATCTTGACCGTGATCGTCGTCGCCTTGATGCCGCTGTCGCGGAGCCGGCCGGCGACGCCTTCGCTCATCGCGAGCAGGGTTCGCTCGATCTGTTCCCGATCGGAGGTGTCCACGTCGAACGTGTGCTCGTGCCCGATCGACTTCGCCGCGTCGCGATCGCCGACGGGATCGTCGTCGAGGCCACGGGCCCGCTGGGCGAGCGACGCGCCGTGCTTCCCGAACCGGCGGACGAGGAGGTCGTCGGGCAGGGCCGCGAGGTCGCCGATCGTCCGGACCCCGTACTCGCGCAGGACCGTCGCCGACTTCTCACCCACGCCCCACAGGCGTCGGATCTCGAGCGGAGCGAGGAATGTGGCCTCGTCGCCCGGCTCGACGACGACCAGGCCGTCGGGCTTGCGCAGGTCGGACGCGATCTTGGCGACCAGCTTCGTCGTCGCGACCCCGACCGAGATCGTCAGGTCGACCGCTCCCTTGACCTCGTCCTTGATCCGCCGGCCGATCGCCTCGCCGTCGCCGAACAGGACGCGCGAGCCCGTGACGTCGAGGAACGCCTCGTCGATCGAGATCGGTTCGACAAGCGGGGTGAACCGGCGCAGAACGGCCATCACCCCTTTGCTCGCCGCCTGGTATTTCGCGCCATCGACCGGCACGAAGATCCCGTGGGGGCAGAGGCGGCCCGCCTGGCGGAGCGGCATCGCCGAGTGGACGCCGAACGCGCGGGCCTCGTAGCTCGCGGTGCTGACGACGCCCCGATCATTCGGCCCGCCACCCCCGACGATCACCGGCTTGCCGCGGAGCTCCGGCCGATCGCGCTGCTCGACCGCTGCGAAGAACGCGTCGAGGTCGACGTGGAGGATCGTCCGGCTCCAGGCCCGGGGCGGCGTCGTCGTCACCCGGCGATCATCGCACTCCTGTCGAGCATTTCGACCGGATGTTCACATCAGCGCGTACCGACCCGGACCCGGCGCCAACCCCAGCCGCAGACCGGCCCTGCCCCCCCCGCCCCCGGACTGGCCCCAGCCCCCGGCCCCACCCGGTCGAAATTCGCCATACGCGACTGCAGTGAGCACTAGACCAGGCGCCGAGCCGCTCAGGGCACAATCGCAACCCAAATTAGTTGCCGAGGGCTAACAAAATGGCCGCCGGCCGCGAACAGGCGGGTCAGGCGCGACCTGATGCGCGCCACATGAGCGAATGGCGAGAAACGCCGCGCAACGTGGCACGCCCGATTTCGCCATATGCGACTGCTGTGCGCCCTAGACCGGGCGTCGGCGGCAGCGGGGCCGATACGCAACCGGAATTAGCTGCGGAGGGCTAATACACCGCCGCCGGCCGCCGAGACGCGGGTCCGGCTCGACCTGATGCGCGCCACGTGAGCGAATGGCGAGAACGCGGCGCGCTCGGCAACAGCCATCGCCCAGACTCGAGCCGCGGGTCGTCACACCGCGTCGGCGATCAGCCCTTGGGCTCGACCACGATCGTGACCTCGGGCGACATCCCCGAGAACACCTTGATCGCGACCTTGTAGGTCCCGAGCGACTTCAGCGGCTCCTCG
>JALYPW010000174.1 GCA_030856145.1 Chloroflexota bacterium
GGTAAGGTTCGCGGTGAGGCCGTGGGCGGCCGTTCGGACGTGGGCCGCCCCTCGGCCGCTGGAAGGATCCAAAGGCGCACGATGACCATCAAGACCGAAGCGAGCTACGACGAGCCCGGGCTTCTCATCCAGCTGGAGCCGGAGGCCGCCCGCCTCTACGACCGTCACGACAAGGTCGCCCAGGAGTGGTTCCCGCACGACTTCATCCCCTACCGCTTGGGTCGCGACTTCGACAAGGAGCCCTGGACGCCCGACCAGCCGCGCCTGACCGGGGTCGCCCAGACGTCGTTCGAGATCAACCTCCTGACCGAGGACAACCTGCCCTCGTATCACCGCCTCATCCACGGGATGTTCGGCGCCGGCGACGGGGCCTGGATCAACTGGATCGGACGATGGACGGCCGAGGAGGGTCGCCACGCGATCGTCCTGCGCGACTACCTGACCGTGACGCGCAACCTCGACCCGGTGGCCCTCGAGCGCGGCCGAATGGCCCAGCTCATGACCGGCTACGACCGGGACACGATCGACACGCTGCGCGGCCTGGCCTACGTCGCGTTTCAGGAGCTCGCGACCAGGATTTCCCACAGGAACACCGGGCGCTACTCGGACGATCCGGTCGCCGACAGGATCATGGTCCGGATCGCCTCCGACGAGAACCTCCACATGGTCTTCTACCGCGACATCCTCGGAGCCGCGCTGAAGATCCAGCCGTCCCGCGCGGTCCAGGCGATCGTTGCCGAGGTGCTCGCCTTCGAGATGCCCGGCAACGGCATCCCGGGCTTCCTGCGCAAGGCCGCCGCGATCGCCAAAGCCGGGATCTATGACATCCGGATCCACCGCGACGAGGTCCTGCTGCCGATCATCAAGCACTGGCGGATCTTCGAGCTGAGCGGGCTCGACGCCGCGGCCGAGGACGCCCGGCGCGTCCTGGCCGAGCATCTCGACAAGCTCGATGTCGCTGCCAAGCGGTTCGAGGAGAAGATGGCCCTCAAGGGCGGCACTGATCGGCTGATCCGGTCCGCGGGGTAGGCCGACAGGCCGGGCCGCGCCTCGGGCCCGACTTGGTCATCCAGTCATGGGTGGACTGTTGAGGCGGGTACGGGCGTCGATGCCTCAGCCCGCCTGGCGCCACCACGTGGCGGCGAGCAGTTCCGGAACGAGGACCTCGGTATAGCGGGCGACGTCGGAGTCGTCGTCGCCGGGATAGCGAATGATTGACGCGGCACCGGGGATGTCGGCGCCGACCGCGACGAAGGTCGCATCCCGCTTCCGCAGCCAGTCGAGCGCCTGGCCGTCCCAGCGAGAGCCCGCGAACAGGATCGCCCGGTAGTCGAGCGTCTTCGTCAGGTACACGTCGACGTGGGCCCAGTCGCCGGTCTCCGACGCCGTGGCCGGCCGGCGCGGACCCTCGCGGACCATGAGCGCCCCCTGCTCGGCGGATGAGAAGCGCTCCGCGGGCGCGATCAAGAAGACGCCGTCCGATGAGGCGAGCGAGGTCGCGAGGCCGGGCAGCCAGGTGGTGCTGGTCCGGAGCAGGTCCGCTGAGGCATGGGCGACCTGGCGGGTCAGGCCCGTGAGATCGTCCTCGATGCCGGTGAGATGACTCTCGAGCGCCCGCAAGAGGAGGCCCGTGTGCTGGAAGGTCCGGCAGGCCACACCGCCGACCTCGTCGCCCGCGCCCATCTCGACGACGAGGTCGGCACGGCCGGCGAGCGTCGACGACGGCTCGTTGACGAGGGCGACGATCGGCGAACGGCCGTGATAGCGCTCCACGGCGTCGAGGGTCTCGGCGCTCTCGCCGGTCGCCGAGACCGCGACGACGAGCGTCCGTGGGTCGGGCGGCCAGCTCGCATCGACCGACGCCGGCTCGGCCGCCGCCGCGATCCCGGCCACTCGCAGATCCGTGGCCGCGACGCTTGCCGCATAGCGCGAGCTGCCCATCCCGAGCAGGAGCACCCGGTCGACGTCGCGCGGCACGTCGGCGAACGGATTGCCCTGCGCCAGGCGGTCCGCGAGCAGGTTCAGCCACTGCGGCTTCGTCTCGAGATCGGCCAGGAAGTGGAGCGGGTTCATGGCTCCGATGGTGCCACGCCCGGGCTCACCCGCCGTAGCGGGCCCGCAACGTTGCCAGCGGCGCGTACCGCCAACGCGGCAGGAACCGGGCGGCGTAAACAAGCTCGCGGCACTCCTGCTCGACCTCGAACGCGGCGAGGAGCGCTGGATCGGGGTCGAGGGTGGCGAGGAACTCGCGCCGCGTGCGGGCAATCCAGCGATCGACGGCCACTCGGGCGTGGCCCGCGGATCGCTCGCTCACGATCCGCCCGACATGATCGAGGCTCGAGACCATCTGGGCGAGGTCGCGCTCGGGCGCCTGGCGGATGGCGTTGGCGTCGGGACCGAGCGTCGGGTTGCCGTCGAAGTCGATGACCGCGAGCCCGCCCGGCCACTCGAGAACCTGGCCAACGTGGAAGTCGCCGTGGACGGGCCAGATGTCGATCGGTCGCCCGGTCGGGAGGAGGTCGAGGTCGGCGCGCATCGCCGGTTCGATGGCAGTCAGGGCGGCCCCGGCATCCGGATCCATGTCGGCGGTCAGGCGCACGGCGTCGTCGAGACTGGCGTGTGCAGCGTCCCGCCAGACCGTGACCACCGACGGGTCGGCGACCGATCCGGAATTCGGGATCTCGGGCGAGGCCGACCGGCAGGCCGCGTGGAGGCGGCCGACGAGCCGGCCGAGCCGCTCGCCGATCCATGGATCGCAGCCGGCCGGGCACGCAGTCTCGCCGTGGCCGACGTGACGCTCGAGCCGCTCGACGCACCACTCCCAGCCGTCGCGGGCACCGGGCAGGAACGCGTCGCCCTGGGCAATCGTCAGCTCGGCGCCCGACGGTGACGCCCAGTTCAGTGCTCCGAGCGGGGCGGGCATCTCGCGGAAGCCGACGGCCTCGAGGTGGGCGAGCAGCCGAGTGGCCCGCGCCGGCCCCGGGCCGATCCGCCTGAACCACTTGACGATCGCCCGCTCGCCGACGACGACCGAGGCATTCGTCTGGTCTGCCTCGATCGGGCGCTCGGACGCCATCGGGACGCCGGCAACGAACGCGGACAGCCCGTCCCCAGCGATCGCCTGGCGCCAGGACGTGACGAGGACCTCGTCACGGACGAGCGGGACGACCCGGTATGCACCGTCGCCGGCCGGGTCGGGCACGAGAGCCACGGCGAACCGATCGGACAGCTTGAGCGCGACCGCCGGCGCCGAGCCGGCCAGGTCCGTCCCGACGTAGCCACGACCCGTCACCGACTCGGGCGCGCCCGGCGGCCACGAGGCGCGCAACTCGGTCAGCAGCGCGTCGTCCGCCGGATAGGATGAAGCGGCCAGTCGATCAGTCACGAGGAGATGATGGCCCAGCCGCTGACCATCCTGTTCATGCCCGAGTCGGCCTACGGCCCGACGAACAACTGCGTCGGCATCGGCGACGTCCTGCGCGGGCGCGGCCATCGGGTCGTGTTTGCTGCGGAGGCGTCGTGGAGGGGCCGGCTCGAGCCGCTCGGATTCGTCGAGGATCTCGTCGACCTCGCCCCGCCGCCGGCGGCCGACCCGCAGGGTACCGAGATCGCCCAGGACGCGGGCCAGTTCTGGAAGGACTTCATCCGCGACACGGCTCCCGAGTTCCGCAAGCCCACGATCGAGCAGCTCGCGACCTTCATGGTGCCGACGTGGCAGGCGCTGATCGACGGCGCGAAGTTCTGCGAGCCACAGCTCCGCGAGATCATCGCCCGCAATCGCCCCGACGTGATCGTCGAGGACAACGTCGTCTCGTTCCCGGCGCTCCAGACCGCGGGCGCGCCGTTCGTCCGGATCGTGTCGTGCAACCCGCTCGAGATCCGCGGAGAGCACGGGGCGGAGATCCCGCCGCCGTACTCGGGCCTGGCGCTTGACGACCGTCGCGACTGGCAGGCGTTCCGCGAGGAGTACGACCGGACCCATCGCCCGACGTGGGAGGACTTCGACGCCTGGTGCCGCGCCCAGGGCACGGGCTCCCTGCCCGAGCTCGAGTTCATCCACGCCTCACGCGAGCTGAACCTGTACGTCTATCCCGACATCGCCGACTACACCGATCGCCGGCCGCTCGACGCCACGTGGCGACGGGTCGATTCGTCCGTACGCGCCACCGACGGAGCCTTCGCCCTGCCGCCCGAGCTTGACGATCGGCCGACGGGCTCGGGCCTCGTGTATCTCTCCCTGGGATCACTCGGCAGCGCCGACGTGGCGTTGATGCGCCGTCTCGTGAGCGTTCTCGGCGACACGCCCCACCGCTACATCGTGTCGAAGGGACCGCAACACGCCGAGTACGACCTCGCCCCGAACATGTGGGGAGCCGAGTTCCTGCCCCAGACGAAGATCATCCCGCTCGTCGATCTCGTGATCACCCACGGGGGGAACAACACCACGACCGAGGCCTTCCACTTCGGCAAGCCGATGGTCGTCCTGCCCCTGTTCTGGGACCAGTACGACAACGCCCAGCGGGTTGACGAGACCGGCTTCGGCGTGCGGCTGCCGACGTATGCCTTCGCCGCCGAGGACCTGCGCGGGGCGATCGACCGTCTGCTCGGCGACGCCGACCTGCGCGGCCGGATGGCCCGGACCGGCGCGGAGATCCGGGCACGGAACGGGGTCGCGAAGGCCGCGGACGCGATCGAGGGCGTCGGGCTGGCGGAGCGGTGAGCCCGAGCGCCACGGCCCCGGCGCTGCGCACGGTCCGCGCGACTCGCTACGTGACCGCCTTCCGCGAGGGCGGCTCGCTGCCCGGGCTCGTCGAGGCCGACGACGACGGGCTGTACGTCGTCAAGTTCCGGGGCGCAGGCCAGGGCCCGCGGGTGCTCGTCGCGGAGTGGCTCGCCGGCGAGATCGGGCGCGCCGTCGGGCTGCTCGTGCCGGATCTCGTCGCGGTCGAGCTCGACGCCGCGATCGGGGATTCGGAGCCGCACCAGGAGATCCGCGACTTGCTGGTCGCGTCCGTCGGGCGCAACATCGGGCTCGACTTCCTGCCCGGATCGATGACGTTCAACCCCGTCGTGGACACGACGCCGGACCCGGACTGGGCGGCCGCGGTGATCTGGCTCGACGGCCTCGTCACCAACCCCGACCGCTCGCCGAAGAACCCGAACCTGCTCGTCTGGCACGGCCGGCCGTGGCTGATCGACCACGGGGCCGCGCTCTACATCCACCACACGTGGCGCGACCCCGACGCCCACGCCCGACGACCCCACGTCGAGCGCCTGGCCGACCACGTCCTGCTCCCGTTCGCGTCGTCGATTGCCGCCGCCGATGCGCGCCTGGCGCCGCTCGTGACCGATGAGCTCCTCGAGGCGCTCGTCGCGGCGGTGCCCGACGACTGGCTGGCGCCCGACCCGGTCATCGGCGACGCCGCAGCCCAGCGCCGGGCGTACGTCGCGTACCTGCGCCGGCGGCTCGAGGCTCCGCGGCCATTCGTCGAGCCAGTTGAACACCTCCGGTCGAGCGCCGCATGATCGCCCGCCACCCGTTCCAGTACGCGATCGTCCGGGTGATGCCGCGGGTCGAGCGCGGCGAGTGCCTGAACGCCGGCGTGATCCTGCTGTGCCGGCCGCGCACGTACCTGGCTGCAAAGGTCGGGCTCGATCGCGAGCGGTTGCGCGCCCTGGCCCCGGACGTCGACCCGACGACGATCGAGACCCACCTCGCGGTGATCGAGCGGATTGCCCGCGGCGACGCGGATGCCGGTCCGATCGGGGCGCTCGTCCAGGGTGAGCGCTTCCATTGGCTCGTCGCGCCGTCATCGACCGTGATCCAGCCGTCCGAGGTCCACACCGGCCTGTGCGACGACCCGGCCGTCGAGCTCGCTCACCTGTTCGAGCGCTTGGTCCGCTAGTAGCGAGGTGGCCCCGACGGGCAGGCGGCGACCGTCGCGCCGTGCGGGATCATCCGAAATCGAACGCCGTCAGACGTCACCTGCTTCCCGCGCCTTCGTCCGCTTTCGGAGTCCGATTCCGTCGTCCGGTTCCGGCGCACCGGTCCCGTCCGCTTTCGGAGTCCGATCTCGGCGGATCGACGGAAAGC
>JALYPW010000195.1 GCA_030856145.1 Chloroflexota bacterium
GTCGGCGTCCGGTGACGCGGGCACGACCGAGACGTGCGGGGCCGCCGGTGCGGATCGAGCGAGCTCCCGGATGGACGCGTCGGCTGCGGCGGCCGCGGACCGCGCCGGGCTCGACGGGTTCCAGCCACCGGATCCGACGACAGCGACGGCCAGGAGGGCGGTGACTGTTCGACCACCGTTGCGGGTCAGGGAGCGGCGGAATCCGGATGCCACGGCGGTCCTCTTCGATCGAACGTCCGTCGCCCCGGCGACGGCCCTCGGTGATGCGTGCACGACGGTTTCGGCGCACCAGTCTCGATCGACCTTAGGCCCGACGGAGGCTCCCGGACAGTCGGTCGATGGTCCTGTGTCGATGCAGTACGGTGGGGTTGGGTGTGGGTCGGTGAGCGCGGCGGCGAAGCCTGCGGGCCCGCCGCGCGGTGACAGGAGCCGCCCGCCGAGCCGTCAGCGGAGCCGTCAGCTGAGGGGCAGGATCCGGCTCGTCGCCTGGGAGATCCCGTCGTAGTCCCTGGCCCAGGTCTTGATCGTGACCTTGCCAGCCGAGCCACCCGACTTCATCGTCAGCGTTGCCTTCGACACGCGGCTGTCGACCTTGGTCATCGTCACGGCCCAGGTCGCGTGGCCCGGCTGGGTGACGTACAGCCGAACGCTCGTCGAGAGGGGCTCGGCGGAGGTGACCGTGACCGTCATCTTCGCGCCGCGCTTCGGTGTCGAGGTCGACGTGACGATCGCGAAGGCGTTCATCTCGACCTTGACGGCCTGGCTGATCGTGTTGGTGGCGTCGGTGGCGCTGACGTGCGACGTGTAGACGCCGAGCGGCAGGGCGGTCCCGTCGTTGCGCCGTCCGTTCCAGACCCAGGTCTGGGTGCCGGCGCCGACCGGCGCATCGGCCAGCCTGCTCGCGACGACCTCATTGGCGGCGTTCCGGATCGTCCATGTGGCCGTGACGGGCTTCGAGGCGACGAACGACAGGCTCGTCGTCGAGGCGAAGCGGTCGTTGTCCTGCGGGAAGAAGACAGGGAGCGACGTCTTCACGCTGCCCAGGAAACGGATCACCCGGACGGGCCGGCTCATCCCGGTCCCGCTGTTGCCGGCCGCGTCGCGGGCGTAGAAGTTGATCCGGTAGTCGCCGTCCGCGACCAGCGCCCCGCTGGTGTTCCGGCCATCCCAGGTCACGGCATTGGAGCCGGCGGCGGTCGTCGCGGTCCAGGTCCGGACCGTCGCCCCGGCCGCGTCGGCGACCCGGACGCTGAGAGTGCCCGCCTCGGCAACCGAGACCGCGGTCGGGATCGTGTCGGCGACTGCGTCGCCGTTCGGGCTGAAGACGCCGACGGACGAGCCGTCGGGGCTGATCCCGGTCACGTTCGGTCCGACCGTGTCGACCACGATCGTGCCCGTGCCCGCGGCCACGCCGTTCTGCCAGGCGTCGACTCCCCGAGCGGCCCAGGTATACGTCCCGTCCGGCACGGCGCTGCCGTCGACGAGGCCGTCCCAGGCGACCGTGACCGTGGCGCCGGTGCCCGCGGCTTCTTCGACGACCGCGCCGGCCGCGTTCTTGATCGTGAGGCTCCAGGCGACCGACTCGGAGAAGACGCCGCTGATGGTCTGGCTGTCGAAGCGGTCGTCGCCGTTCGGCGAGAAGCGCCCGGCACCTGTGTCGATCCCGACGAGGACCGGCGCCTTGCTGTCGCGCGGGGCGAGGGTCGAGGCCGACACGTTGCCGCTGATCGACGGGTCGTCGAGGCCGCTGACCTGGACGATCGCGGGGCTGGTCGTGGTTGCCGGGGTCGTGATCGCGATGGTCTTCAGACGCGTGCCCTCGGGCAGGTCCAGGAGCCCGGTTGGGGCGGCCGGGGTGGTCGCGGTCGTTGCCGGGGCGATGACGCTCGCCCGGCCCGGGACGACGAGGCCGATCGGATCGGTGCCGGTGTCGCCGACTGCCTTCGTGATGGCGGTGGTCGTCAGGGTCGGCGCGGTGACGAGCGATCGGTAGTAGCCGGCGGTCGCCGAGTCAGGATCGGAGTACGCGCTGAAGCCCGGCGAGCGGGTCGATGCGAACGTCGAGACGTTGTTGTTGAAGTTCGGGGCGGACTTCCAGGCGTCCACGATCGACTGGCCCGTCGTGAACATCGACTGCAGGTAGGCGGCCGGGCCCATGTGGCCGTCGGCGAGGACCGCCTTCGCGCCGCCCTTGAGGAAGCCCGCCGCGTAGTTGTCGATCCGCTGGCGGGCGACCGTCACGGTCGGCGCGGCGCCGCCCGGCTCGGAGTTGCCCGACGCGTAGCACAGGCTGTGGAGCATGACGATCGCGTTCGGGGCCAGCCCGAGCTGGGCCATCGACGGCTCGCCGTAATACTTGTTCTCGTAGTCGGTGAGGGTGCCGTCGCCGTTGAGGTCGGCGTTGAGCCCGAAGCCGTCCTTCGTCGTGAAGAGCGGGTCGTACGTGTACGGGCTCGGCCAACCGTTGCCGTGGCCGAAGTAGATGACGATGTTGGCGCCCGTCGTCGCAGCCTTGACCTTGGACCACGTCGCGTTCGGGCTGTAGACCTTCGTCACCTTTGCGGTGTACTTGATCGCCTCGGCGTAGGCCGCGTCCGCCTGGCTGCGATAGTTGGCGGTCACTCCGTGGGTCGCTCCGACGATGATCACCACCTTGGCGGTGCTCGTCTGGACCGCGGCCACGGGCGCCGTGACCCCGACGGCCGCGACGAGAGCGAGGGCGAGGGCGGCGACGAGATTGCGCAATGCGGACTCCGGTTCGGACGGGCCGTGGCGATGAGCTGCCGCGACCGGGGGATGAGTGCATCCGAAGCGTCGCCGCCGACGCGCGCCGAGCCAATCGCGGGATGGTCCCGCCGGTCATGGCCCCTTCGGCCCGCGCCGGGTACGGAACGTGGTGGAGGGGTGCGGTCGGGTGCGCGCGGCGGTCCGGGGGTGGTGCGCGGACGCCCTGCGGTGCCCCGGATCGAGTCGGGGCCGCGGTCAGTCGCGGAGGCTCGCCACCAGGTCCGCGAGCGACGGGTTGGAGTGGTCGCGGTCCGACAGGATGGGCCGGCCGTCGAGGGTGGCCGAGATCGCGGGCCATGGCACGGCGACGGCCGGATCGTCCCAGGCGAAGCCGAGCTCGTCGCTGCCGTCGAACTCGTTCGTGACGAGATAGACCAGCTCGAGCGGCTCGAGGGCGAGGAAACCGTGTGCGACGCCGGTCGGGATGACGACCCACTCGTCGGCGACGAGCTCGCGGGTCTCGACGACGGCCGCTCCCCTGCCCTCGATGACCGGCCGGACGTCGACGAGGGCGACCAACGCGCGCCCGGACGCGACGGTCCAGTAGTCGAGCTGGCGGCGATGGTAGTGGAGGCCGCGCAGGACGCCGGCGGCCGAGCTCGACAGGTTGGCCTGGACGAAGCGCGGCTCGCTCCCGGCCGGAGCGCCCGTGTCGGTCTCGGTCAGGGTCGGGAACGCGGAGGCCCGCCACAGCTCCCGGAACGCGCCGCGGCTGTCGCCGTGACGGGCGACCGCGCCGTAACGAACGCCGGGCAGGGCCGACGGCGCCCGATCGAGGCTCGGCCGGGACCGGCTCATCGGCCGGCTGCCGCGGCCTTCGCCCGGTCGCGGACGAGACTCGGCAGGTAGTCGGCCAGGGCCGCCTGCCACGGCCGGAGCGGCTCGTCGCCGGGCAGTGGTGTCGGTTCGAGCACCGCCCAGGCCGGCGGTGTCGAGGCGCGCGGCCACGTGGAGCCCGGGACGTCGTCGGTCGGAATGCCGATTCCGGCCTGGCGGAGCAGCTCGCGCGCCCACTCGGCCCGCGACGCCCGGCCAGCGTTCACGAGGTGATGCGTTCCGCCGACCGCGGCAGCGCCGATCAGCTCGGCGATCGCCTCGGCGACGTCATGGGTGAAGCTCGGTGAACCGATCTCGTCGGCGACGAGGCGGAGCGGTTCACGGGTCGCGAGCGCTCGGTCCGCGGCGGCCAGGATCTTGGCCGGGAAGTCGTTGCCGGGAGGTCCGTACAACCAGGCGGTCCGGGCGATCCCGAGGGCCGGCCCGCCGACCGCGACGGCGGCATACGCCTCGCGCGCCGCGACCTCCCCTGCCAGCTTCGAGGCCCCATACGGGTTGATCGGGTTGGTCGGGTCGTCCGGACCGTAGCCGACACCGTCGGTCCGTCGGCCGTCGAACACCTCGTTGGTCGAGACGACGATCAGGTCGATCCCGCGCTCGGCGGCAGCGTGGGCCAGGAACCCTGTCGCCGCGCCGTTGCGGCGGAGCGCCAATTCCGGATCGCGCGCGCAGCCATCCACGTCGGTCCAGGCGGCGCAATGGACGATCGCCTCAGGCCGATCGCGGTCGAGCAGCCGCCCGACCCCCTCGGGCGCGTCGAGGTCGAAGATCCCGCGGCTCCAGGCGATCGGCCCGAAGGGTCCCGTGAACGGCGCCTCCCCGAGGGCGCTGACGACCGCCCGGCCGAGCCGGCCGCCGGCGCCCGTGACCGCGACGCGCACCGGGTCAGGCCTCCGTCGAGGCGGCCAGCCGGGCCC
>JALYPW010000208.1 GCA_030856145.1 Chloroflexota bacterium
GCGACGTGGCCATCGATGCCGGTGTCGCGGACCCCGCCCCGCCAGCCCGACTCGGCCGGGCCCAGGACGGCGTCGACCGCGGCCCGCTCGGCAGGGGTCGCGAGCGGCCCGATGACGTGGAGATCCATCCGGCCGAGTGTAGCCGTGGAGGTTGCGCTCGCGGGTCGCCGGTGCGCGTTATGCGGCGAACAGGAGCGCAACCGGATTATGCTACCATGTGCTACATGAGCGAGACAGGCAACCAGCTGGCTCGTGTCGGCATCCGCGAACTTCGCCAGAACCTGAGTGTCTATATCGAGCGGGTGAAGGCGGGCGAGACGCTGGAGGTGACCGACCACGGAAGGCCAGTCGCGAACCTTGAGCCAATTCGCGCTGTCGAGCTGACGGGCCTCGCCCTCCTCGAGGCCGAAGGGGCGATCACCCCTGCGAAGCTCGACCATCGGACGCTGCCGCCGCCCCCGTCGATCCCCGGTAGACCACTCTCGGAGATCCTCCAGGAGATGCGTGACGAGGATCCACGGTGACGTCGCTCGCCTACCTCGACGCGTCGGCGATCGTCAAGCTCGTCCTGGCCGAACCGGAGTCCCTCGAGATGGCGCGCTGGTACGTCGAAAGCGAGCGCGTGTCGACGAGCCTCGTCGGGATGATCGAGACACGTCGTGCCGCTGCCCGACGCCCTCACGATTCCGTCCACCTGGAGCGCGTCCTCAGCGGCATCGAGATCATTGGGGTCACCGCTCGGCTCGGCGAACGTGCAGCCTCGATCGTACCGGCGACCGTGCGCACACTTGATGCGATCCATCTGGCCACGGCCATCAGCATCGGCTCGAGCCTGACGTCGTTCGTGACGTACGACGACCGGATGGCCGCTGCTGCGCGCGACCTGGGGCTGCCCGTGGTCTCGCCCGCCTGACGAACCGCCGTTGCCCAGCGGACGCGGCCCGCCCGTGACTCCGGCCGGGCCGCATTCGGGATCAGGAGCCGGGAGCGCGATAGGACGGATGCTTCGCCACCGCAGCGTCGACATCGGCCGCTGTCAGGAGGACGGTGGTGTGAATGGACGCGGCGCCGGTCGCACCGACGGTGGCTGCGATCGCCGCGGCAGCGATCGCGTCCGGCAGCTCGGCGATGATGAAGATGTCGTCGTCACCGAGCGCCCAGTAGCAGGACTCGACACTCCCGCCGACGCTCGCGGCGAGCGCGTCGATCGCCGCCTTGCGACCGCTGCCGCCGTCCTTGAGGACTCCCTGGATGCCCGCCTGGGTGTAGGACGCCCGGATCAGATACTTGCCCATGGGTGATCCCTCCTCTTCGACGCTCGATACGCCGTGGACTGCCATCGTGGCAGGCTCACGATCCTCCAACCTCGCCGTTCCTGTTCGGTCAACCGGCGGTCGGGAGTCCCGGAGGGTTCCAGGCACCGGCATCCCACTCGGCGTCGGACTTGGCCAACTCCGTCGCGAGGTCGTCGAGCCCGGTCTCGAGCCCGTCGATCACCTTCTGCTCGACGCCCGGCATCGTCTTCAGTGCGACCCCGAGCATCATGCTCGCCGCGAAGCCCTGGGGCTTGATGACCAGCTCGAGCGCAACGTTCGTCCGCGCACCGTCGTCAGCCGGCGTGAGATCCGCGGCGGCCTCGCCCCGGATCCGGCCCTGCGTGGTGCGGATTTCGATCCGGCTCGGGCCCCGGTCGAAGATCTCGACGGTGACGGGGCCGCTGAATCCGAGGATCGTGGCCGCCTGCGTGCCGGCTTCGATCGGTGGCGCCTCATCGCGGAGGCGCGCCGCCAGCTCGAGCAGGCGGGCGTGGACCACGTCCGGTCGCTGATCCACCACCCGGCTGGCGCGATGGCCGAGGTCCGCCATCAGTCGAGGAGCCAGTCGTCAGACACCGATCGGCGCTTCGAGCTTCTCGATCCGTATCGCGGTCGCCTTGAACTCGGCCGTGCCCGACTTCGGGTCGGTGGCGTCGATCGTGAGCAGGTTCGTGGCCACGTCGTCCTGGAAGTGGAGGGTCATGAACGTGAGCCCCGGCCGGAGCGACTCGTCGATCCGGATCGGCACCTCAACCTGGCCCCGGCGCGACACGACCCGGACCCGCTCGCCCTCGGCGAAGCCGTAGGTCTCGGCGTCTTCGGGCGACATGTCGAGCGACTCGCCACGCCGCAGCGGCGACGTGTAGCCGCCGGTCTGGACGCCGGTGTTGTAGGAGTCGAGGCGGCGGCCGGTCGTGAGCCGGATCGGGTAGTCGTCCGAGAGCTTGTCGACCGGCGGGTCGTGGTCGACCGCCTGGAACGGGACGCGGTTGCCCGGCACGGGATCCTCCCAGAGTCGGCTGTGGAGGAACAGCTCGCCCGGGTGGGTCTCGTCGTAGCACGGCCACTGGATCCCGCCGAGCTCCTCGAGCCGGGCATAGGACATCCCGGCGTGGACCGGCGACAGCGCCCGGACCTCGTTCCAGGCGTCTTCGGCTGTCGTCCATCCCCAGTCGGCGCCCATCCGCCGGGCGATCTCCTCGATGATCCAGAGGTCGTCGCGGGCCTCGCCCGGCGGCTCGAGAGCCTTGCGCACCCGCTGGACGCGTCGTTCGGAGTTCGTGACCGTGCCGTCGCTCTCGGCCCACGACGCGGCCGCCGGCAGGACGACGTCGGCCAGCTCCGCGGTCGCGGTCAGGAAGATGTCCTGGACGACGAGGAAGTCGCGGGTCGCGAGGAGGTGCTTCGCCTTCTTCTGGTCGGCCTCGGACTGGACGGGGTTCTCGCCGATCACGTACACCGCCTGGAGCTCGCCGCGCTCCATGGCGTCGAACATGCCGCTCAGGTGCCAGCCCCGTTTCGGTGGGACGCTCACGCCCCAGAGCTGGTCGAACTTCGCCCGGAGCTCATCGTTCTCGACGTGTTGGAAGCCGGGCAGGCGATCCGGCAACGCGCCCATATCGCCGCCGCCCTGGACGTTGTTCTGCCCACGCAACGGCACCAGCCCCGATCCGTAGCGCCCGACATGGCCGGTCAGCAGCGCCAGGTTGATCAGCGCCAGCACGTTATCGACCGCGTTGTGGTGCTCGGTAATCCCCAGCGTCCAGCAGAGCTGCGCCCGGTCGGCCCGCGCATAATTGTGCGCCAGCTCGTGGATCATCGCGGCCGGAACGCCCGTCACCCGCTCGGCATACTCCAGCGTATACGGCTCGACGCAGTCCTTGTACGCCGCAAAGTTGCTCGTCGCC
>JALYPW010000210.1 GCA_030856145.1 Chloroflexota bacterium
ACGACGTGGACCAGGTCCTCGTCGTGGTCGAGGGTGAGGGCATCGCCGTCCTTGCGGGCGAGCGCAGCCCCATGTCGCCAGGTCGCCTTGTCCACGTCTCCGCCGGCGCGCGCCACAACGTCGTGAACGAGGGCTCCGCGGATCTGAAGCTCTACACGATCTACACGGGGCCAAAGCACGCGCCAGGCACCATCCACCGGACAAAGGCCGAGGCTGACGCCGACGAAGGGCACACCTGAGCCACCCGCGGGCGTGGTCGCCCGCTCGCACCTCCCCGGTCGTCGGGTCGTACCGGCCCGTGATCCCGTCCAGGCGATCCTCGAGCTCGACGGGCGGGCCCCGAGTCGACCCACGAGCGCGAGCCCGGCTAGGATGCGCGGATGACCGAAGCCACCGTCGATCGACCGCTCGCGCCCAGCCTCCCGGAACGATCCGAGCTTGACGCCCGGCTCGAAACCCATCGCCTGGAGCTGACCGCGTACTGCTACCGGATGCTCGGCGCGGCGTTCGAGGCCGAGGACGCCGTTCAGGAGACGTTCATCCGGGCCTGGC
Source organism: Chloroflexota bacterium (assembly GCA_030856145.1). GTDB lineage: Bacteria > Chloroflexota > Limnocylindria > Limnocylindrales > CSP1-4 > CF-46. The sequence goes on from JALYPW010000210.1 coordinate 553, forward strand.
GGGCATACGACCGCTTCGAGGGCCGAGCCGCGCTCCGCTCGTGGCTGTACAAGATCGCGACGAACGTCTGCCTCGACATGAAGAGCGCCAGCCAGCGCCGGGCCCTGCCGGTGGATCTCTCGCCGGCGGGCACCGCCGACCAGGCGCTCGGGCCAGCCATCGGCGCGGATGCCTGGATCGAGCCTGTGCCCGACGATCGGGCAATCCCGTCCGGCGGCGATCCGGCGGAGGTCGCGGTCGCTCGCGAGTCGATCCGCCTCGCGTTCGTGGCCGCGCTTCAGCACCTGCCGCCCCGCCAGCGAGCCGTCCTGATCCTGCGCGAGGTCCTGCGCTGGAAGGCCGACGAGGTCGCCGAGCTGCTCGACGCGACGGTCGCATCGGTCAACAGCGAGCTCCAGCGTGCCCGCGCGACGCTCGCCGGAAAGGACCTTGTTGCCGCCGACCCCACGCCGACGGTCCTCGACGAGGCCCACGAGGCCCTCCTCAGGCGCTACGTGGCCGCGTTCGAGACGTACGACATGGACGCCCTGACCAGCCTCCTCAACGAGGACGCCCGCTGGTCGATGCCGCCCTACGAGCTCTGGCTCCAGACCCACGCCGACATCCGCCAGTGGTGCCTGGGCCCGGGCATCGGCTGCCGTGGGTCACGGCTGATCCCGATCCGGGCGAGCGGGGCTCCCGGGTTCGCCCAGTACAAGCCGGCCCCGGGCGGCGGCTGGAAGCCGTGGTCGCTCCAGGTGCTCCAGCTCGACGGCGATCGGATCGCCGGGATCATGTTCTTCCTCGACACCGAGCGCTACTTCCCGCTCTTCGGCCTGCCCGCCCGCCTCGACTGAGCCGTCGGCGGCGAATTGGAGCCGGGCGAGGAGGCCGCCAAGTCCGCACAGGTCGAGCAGGTCGATGAGACCCTGCGGCGGGCGCTCGATGATCAGGCCGAGGCGATAGCGCCGGGCAGCGAGCGCGAGTCGGGCGAGCGCATCGAGCGTTCCGAGGTCGACGACCCGGACGTCGGCCGCGTCGCAGACGAGGTCAATCCCGACGCCGGTCGCGAGCGACAGGTCTGCGTGTCGGCAACGACCGATGACGCCGATCGCTTCGGCGGGCTCGCTGGCGCGCGATGATGTGCGTGCGGGTGGGTCGGCCAACCCGAGATCTCCGATACGGCAGCTCGGCAATCACAGCGACCCCGCGCCGGCTCGAAACTCATCGGTCCTCCGGTAGCATTCCGGTCGAGGAGGCATCCATGATCTACCCGGGCCCAGTGACGGTCGCCCGCGACGAGGAGTTCGCCCGATGAAGATCCGCGCCCTGCTCGAGCAGAACGGCAAGACCGCCGTCGGGTTCGCCGTGCCCGAGGACGTCGTCCTCGCCCTCGGCAAGGGCAAGCGCCCGCCGGTCACGGTGACCATCAACGGTTACACGTATCGCAACACCGTCGCGCCGATGGGCGGCCGCTACCTGATCGGGGTCAGCGCCGCCCACCGGGCCGCGGCCGGGGTCGCGGGTGGCGAGACCCACGACATCGAGCTGGCCCTCGACAGCGCGCCGCGCGAGGTGGAGCTGCCGTCCGACTTCGCGGCTGCCCTCGCTGACGACGCCGCCGCGCGCGGGACGTTCGACGCCCTCTCGCCGAGCAACAAGGGCTGGCACGTGTCGTCGATCGAGGGCGCCAAGTCGTCGGAGACGAGGGAGCGCCGGATCGCGAAGTCCATCGCCGCGTTGCGCGAGGGCCGCTCGCGCTGAGCCGTCGCCAGCGGGCCCTCGGACGGTACGATGCAGAGCGTGGACGCGCCCGATCGATCCGTCGAGCTCGTCGACTCCGCCACCCGATCCGCGGCGACGTCCCGGCTGATCATCGAGATCGCCGCGGCCGCATCCGGTGAGCTGGATCTCGACCAGATCCTGCACGAGGCGCTCGGACGGCTGCGGACGGTCGTCCGCCTGACGGGCGGCTCGATCGCCCTGATTGA
>JALYPW010000234.1 GCA_030856145.1 Chloroflexota bacterium
GGGTTCCAGCGGGCGAAGATCACCAGGCCGATCGCGATCCAGCCCCGGCCGTTGACGGTCTGGTCCCCGAACCAGCCGGGCGCGACCGCGAGCGTGATCGTGGCCCCCGCAAGGCCCGCAAGCATGCCGCCGAACATGACGTACGCGAGGCGCAGTCGGTGGACCCCGATCCCCTGGGCGTCCGCGGCAGCCGGCGCTTCGCCGACGGCCCGGAGGTGGAGCCCGGGCCGCGTCCGTTCGATCCAGAACCAGGCGGCCGGCATGAGCACGAAGCCGAGATACACGAGCACGCTCTGGTCGCGGAAGACGATCGGGCCGACGATCGGGATGTCGGACAGAAACGGGATCGTCAAGGCCGGCAGGCGCTCGACGTTCGTGTTCGTCAGGCCCTCGCCGAGGACTCGGGCGAGCCCGGTCCCGAGGAACGTCAATGCCAGGCCGGACACCACCTGGTCGGCCCGGAGATGGATCGTGACGACGCCATGGAGCAGGCCGAACAGCCCGCCGATGAGAAGCGCGGCGGCGACGCCGATCCAAGGATTGCCCGTGGCGCCCGTGACCGAGAACCCGGTCACTGCCCCCATCAGCATCATGCCCTCGACGCCGAGGTTCAGGACGCCCGCCCGCTCGGCAAAGATCTCGCCGATCGCGGCGAACAGGAGCACGGTCCCGGTTGCGATCCCGGCGGCGGCGATCAGCCCGAGGTCCATCAGCCGGCCTCGGTGGCTGGCGTCGGCGCGACCGGCGCCCCACCGCCACGATCGATCCGGATCCGGTAGCGGACGAGGACGTCGCCCACGATCAGGGTGAACAGGATGATTCCCTGGATCATTGACGGCACGCCGGACGGCTGGATCTCGCGGCCGGCCAGGATCAGCGCCCCGAACAGGATCGCGGCCACGATCACCCGACCCGGCCGGAACTTCGCGAGGTAGGCCACGATGACCGCCGTGAAGCCGTAGCCCGGCGAGATGTGGTCCTGGAGGCGATGGACGGTGCCGTTGACCTCCGCCATCCCGGCGAGGCCGGCGAGCGCGCCCGAGATCGCGAACACGATCACCAGCCGGCGACCGATGTCGATGCCGGCGTAGCGCGCCGCGCGCGGGCTGTCGCCGATCAGCCGGATCTCGTAGCCGAACCGCGAGCGCTCGAGGAACAGCCAGAGCAGCCCCGCGGCGACGAGCCCGAACAACAGCCCGAGGTGGACGGTCAGGCCGCCGAACGCGGGCACGACGTCGGCGAGGTCCGTGAGGCGCGGCAGCCACGCGGCCTCGGGGAACGGTTCCGTCTGCTGGAACCCGCCCTCGCTCCACGGCCCGAAGACCCAGAACTGGATCCAGAACAGGGCGATGTAGTTGAGCATCAGGGTCGCGATGATCTCGTTGACCCCGAGTCGCGCCCGGAGAACGCCCGGGATCAGGCCCCACAATCCGCCGGCGGCCATCCCGGCCAGCATCATCAACGGGATCAGGACGATCCCCGGCAGACCGGCCGGCACGAGCGGAAACAGGACCACCGCGCTGGCGCCCCACGCCCCGAGAAGGAACTGGCCCTCCGCCCCGATGTTCCACAGGCGCATCCGAAAGGCGAGGGCGCATGCGAGCCCGGTGAGGATCAGGGGCGTCGCCTTGACGAGCGTGTCGGACAGGACGCCGATGCTGCCGAACGAGGCATCGAGGATGTGGAGGTACGAGCGGATCGGGTCGCCGCCAACGACGGCGATGATCGCCCCCGAGATGATCAGGGCGACGACCACGGCGCCGAGGGTGATCGTCGGCGACAGCCAGCCCTGGGTCGCCGTCCGGGGCTCGAGGCGGACGTTCATCCGGTGACCGCGGTCGGGCTCGCGGCGCGCGATCCGGTGTCGTCGTCGCCGCCGGTCATCAGCAACCCGATCCGGCCGATCTCGGCCTCGGCGACGGGCATCGAGCCGACGATCCGGCCCTCGTACATCACGTCCACCCGGTCGGCCAGGGCGAGGATCTCTTCGAGCTCCTCGGAGATCAGCAGGATCGCGGCACCATTGGAGCGCATCTCGAGGAGCAGGCGGTGCACCGACTCGATCGCGCCGACGTCAAGGCCGCGGGTCGGCTGGACCGCGACCAGGAGCCCCGGCCGGGTCTCGATCTCGCGGGCCAGGATCGCCCGCTGGAGATTGCCGCCCGACAGGAGCCGGACCTCGGTGTCGACGGTCGGGGCGGCGATCCGGTACGTCTCGCGCAGGCCGTCAGCCAGCGTACGGGCCGAGGCGTCGTCCACCAGCCAGCCGCGCGCGACCGGTGCGTCGCGGTAGCGCTTCATGATCAGGTTGTCGGTCAGCGACAGGTTCGGGGCGCTCCCGACCGACGCCCGATCCTCGGGCACGTGGGCGACGCCCTGGCGGAGAACGGTCGCCGCCGACCGGTTGGCCACGGGCTCACCCGCGACGAGGATCTGCCCGGTGCAGGATCGGAGCCCCGTGATCACTTCGGCGAGCTCGCCCTGGCCGTTGCCGGCGACCGCGGCGATGCCGACGATCTCGCCGGCCCGGACCTGGAGCGACACGTCGCGCAGGGCGGTCAGCTCGCGATCGTTCCTGGCGGAAACCGCGCGAACGTCGAGGACGACCGGCCCGAGTTCCACGTCGGATCGATCGAGCGACTCGAGGACGCTCCGCCCGACCATGAGCCGGGCGAGGTCGGCCTTGGTCGCGCCGGCCGTGGGCAGACCTGCGGCCGTGACCTGCCCACGACGCATGACCGTCACCCGATCGGCGATCGCGAGGACCTCGCCGAGCTTGTGGCTGATGAACACGACGCTCCGGCCCTCGGCGGTCATCGTCCGGAGCGTCGCGAAGAGGTCGTCGGCCTCCTGCGGGGCGAGGACCGCGGTCGGCTCGTCCATGATCAGGATCCGGGCACCGCGGTAGAGCATCTTGAGGATCTCGACCCGCTGCTGCTCGCCAACCGACAGCTGCCAGATCCGGGCCCGCGGGTCGATCCGCATCCCGAACCGCTCGGCAAGGTCGGCGACCTCGGCCTCCGAGCGGCGCTCGCGGAGCAGGAAGCGCGGGCGATCGAGCCCGAGCAGGATGTTCTCGGTGACCGTCTGCGATGGGACGAGGGTGAAGTGCTGGTGGACCATCCCGAGCCCGGCCGCGATCGCATCCCGCGGCGACCCGAAGTTCGCGGCCGCGCCGTCGACCCGGATCTCGCCGGCATCAGGCCGGTAGAGCCCGGCCAGGATGTTCATCAGGGTGCTCTTGCCGGCCCCGTTCTCGCCGAGCAGGGCATGGACCTCGCCGCGGCGCAGGTCGAAGTCGACGTGGTCGTTGGCGAGCACGCCGGGGAAGCGCTTGACGATCCCACGAGCTTCGACGGCGAGCGGCGCGGCTACTCCGGGCGGCGCGGCCGTCCCGGGCGGGGACCAGACGAGAGGATCGGTCATGGACGACCCGACATGGATGCGCCGAGGCCCGCGGACACTCGCCCGCGGGCCTCGACCGGACGACCTAGCTGAGCGGCGGCAGGGGCACGGTGCTCCCCTCGTTCCACCAGTACATGCAGACCGTGCATTCCGAGCCGGGAGCGCCGGGCGGGAACTGGTCGAGATCGGACTGCTTGAGCTTCTCGCCGGCCTTCAGGAGCTCCTTGCCAGTGTTGTCCCTGAGTGGACCGGCGAAGACATCGAACCGGTCGAAGGAGCCGGCCAGCATCTTCGCGAGCGTGTCCTTGACCAGGGTCAGGTCGGCCGCCGGCAGGTCGGCCACGCCCGGCTGCAGGGTCTCGCCGGTCATGAAGCCGAAGAGGGCCATCGCCTTGGCGTCGGCGTCGAAGTATTCGTAACCGGCGGTGTACTTCTTGTCCTTCACCTGCTGGGCGATCCGGGTGTACTCGGGACCCCAGATCCAGTACGGCGCGGTCAGGCAGCTGCTCTTGGTGCACGACGACGGATGGTCGTACGTCACGGCCCACTTCTTCTTCTCGAGCGCGACGTCGGCCACGGCCGGGGTGTCGGCTCCGGTGAAGACGACCTGGGCGCCGGCATCGAATAGCGAGGCGGCACCGTCGCGCTCTTTCTGGGGATCGTGCCAGGTGTTGATGAAGCGGATATCGATCGTGCACTCGGGGCAGGTGACCTTGACCCCACGCGCGATGGCGTTGCCGAGTCGGATCTCCTCGGGGATCGGAAAGGTCGCCATGTAGCCGATCTTCGGGTTGCCGTCCTTCTTTGCCCGCGACCCGGCCAGCATCCCGGCGAGGTACTTGAAGTCCTCCATCGCGCCGAAGAAGTTGCCGAAGTTCTTGCCATTCGACTTGAACCCGGTCAGGTGCAGATAGGTCGTGTCGGGGAATTCCTTGGCCACGGTCTCCATCGGGTCCATGTAGCCGAAGGACGTGCCGATGATGAAGTTGAAACCCTTCCGCGACAGGCTCCGGAAGACCTGCTCCGAGTCGGCGCCCTCGGGCACGAGCTCGATGTACGCGACGTGCGTGTCCGCCAGATTCTTGCAGATGTACTGGAGGCCTTCGTAGTGGGCCTGGCTCCAGCCGCCGTCATCGTGCGGCCCGATCAGGACCATCGCGACGTTGAACTTGCCGCTGACGACGTCCGGGACCTGGAGCGCGCCGGTGCCTCCGGCGGCCGCCGCCCCGGCGACGCAGTCGTTGCCGGCCACGCCACTGCCGGCCGGGGCGCTCGCGGCGGGGGTCGAGCTGCAGGCACCGACGACGATCGCCGCCGACGCCATCAGGCTCACCAGCCGCAGCCGTGTGCTCACCATGGATCCTCCTCCTCAGCGCCGCGCGGATCGCGCTCGCGGCTCGCGCACGTGGATCGCACCTCCTCGGGAGGCGCGCGCTCGGGCGACGGCGCGGTTCCCGGTCCGCGCGGTCAGGACGGAAGGATAGCCCGCCGGGACGGCCGCGGACGGCCGATCGCACCCTTCGCCGGGTCACGTGTCGGTGACGGCCGGTCGAAGCGGCGTTCGGCGACGGCCGGCCCTCACCCCGGTCGCGACTGACCCGTCCTGTACCATCGGCCGCGATGTTCGAACGTACTGCGCTGCCGTCGGGGCCGCGCGTGATCAGCGCCAGGCTCCCGGGCGCCCGTTCGGTCTCCATCGCGGCCTATGTCCTCGCCGGCTCGCGCCTCGAGACACCCGCCGAGGCCGGCGTGGCCCACTTCATGGAGCACATCACGTTCAAGGGGACGAAGCGCTTCCCGTCGACCCGGGCGATCTCCGAGGCGATCGAGGGCGTCGGCGGCTCGTTCAACGCCGCGACCGACCGCGAGTCCACCGTCTACTGGGTCCGCGTCCCGCGCCGCGAGGCGACCCGGGCCATGGATGTCGTCGGCGAGCTGATCGTCCGGCCCAACCTGGACGAGGCCGAGATCGATGGCGAGCGGGCGGTGATCGTGGAGGAGATCCGCTCGTACCTCGACGACCCGGCGGAGTACGCCCAGACGCTGTTCCAGCAGGCGATGTTCGGAACGGGCGCGCTGGGCCGCGAGATCTGCGGCGACGAGGACGGCATCCGGGCGCTCCCGTCGGACACGATCCGGAGCTTCTGGCGGACGATGTACCGGCCGGCCAACACGGTGATCGCGCTCGCCGGCGATGTCGGACACGACGAGGCGGTCGAGCTCGCGAGCGCGGCCTTCGGGACCGGCAATGGGGCGGTTCCCGGGTTCAGCCCCGCGCCGGAGCTGCCCGCCGGGGAGCGGGCCCTGTTACGGGCCCGACGCGACTCGACCCAGGCCCAGCTCATCGTGGGGGTCCCGGCCCTCCGGCGCGACCACCCCGACGCCTGGATCCTGGCGGTCCTGAACGGGGTCCTCGGCGACGGGATGTCGAGCCGGCTCTTCCTCTCGGTCCGCGAGGCCCAGGGCCTGGCCTATGACGTCTCGTCCGGCCTCGTCGACTATGCCGACGCGGGCTCGCTCGAGGTCTCGGCCGGGGTCGATCCCGAGCGCCTCAAGGCCGCCCTCGACGCGGTCCTCCTCGAGCTGGCCCGGCTGCGCGACGAGCCTGTCCCCGCGGACGAGCTGGCCAAGACGAAGGCCTACCTGTCGGGCGGGCTCGAGCTGCGGATGGACGAGACCCGCCATCTCGCGTCGTGGATCGGCGGGCAGGAGGCGCTCCACGATCGCGTCCTGACGCTCGACGAGGCCCTGGCGGCGGTGGCCGCGGTCGATGCCGGCGAGGTCCAGCGGCTGGCTCGCGAGCTCTTCACCGACGAGGGGCTGCGCCTCGCTGTCGTCGCCCCGGCCCGCCACCTGCGTGGCCTCGAGCGCCGTCTGAAGCTGCCGGCATGAGCACTTCCGCGACGCCGGCCGTGGCCGGGCCGGTCCCGGCAGAGTCTGCTGCGCCGCGCTCCGACGACCTCATCCTGGCCCGGACGCATCTCCGGCTCGGTTCTCTCGGGCTGGCCCGGACCGAGCTCGAGACGCTGGCCGGCCGGGGCGCGCTCGACGACGAGGCGACCCGCGACCTCGCCGAGGCGCGCTGGCGAACCGGCGACATCGGTGGGGCAGGGGAGGCGGCCGCCGCGTGGCTCGAGCACCAGCCCGACGACATCCTCGGCCTCGTCATCGCGGCTGAGGCGCAGGCCGCCCTGGGCCGACCGGCAGAAGCCCGACGTCTCGCCGGGCGGGCGATGCAGGGCGCCGACGGATCGCTCGATCCGGTCTTCGCCGGGATGCAGCGCAGCTCGATCTGGCCCGTCGAGCCGGGCACCTCGGTCGGCCAGACCGGCGTCCTGTTCGATGATCTCCATCCAGGCCCGCGGCCGCTTGCGCGCCCGGCGCCCGGCGCACGACCGGCAGCTGCCGGGGGACCGGATGCCGGCGTTCTCCACGAGCCGTTCGAGCCGGGCGTGCCCGACGTGTTCGGCGGTCCGAGCCTGTGGGGCGATGACGCCGACGGCAGCGACGCGGCACGCGACGACGCGCTCGATCCGACGATCTTGTTCCACCGCGGCCGGGTCGCGCTGGAAGCGAGCCGAACGGCCGAGGCGGCAACCGGGCTGATCCTCGCCCTGCGCTCGACGCCCGGGCTCGCCCCGGCGATCCTCGATCTGCTGGCCGGCCGGAGCGACCCGATCCTCGTCCTTGTCCGGGGCGACGCGCAGCGGATCGTCGGCCACGAAGCCGAGGCGATGCGCGATCATGCCGCGGCGGCCGGCGCCATCGGCGACGGCCCGGCCGACGACGGGCGAGGCCCGGCCGATCCCCAGGACCCTGACTCAGACGACCACCACCAGGAGACCACGTGAACGAACGCACCCTTGTCCTGATCAAGCCCGACGGCGTACAGCGCCTCCTCGCCGGCCGGATCCTCGCCCGCTACGAGGATCGCGGCCTGAAGCTCGTCGGGCTCAAGCTGATGCACGTCCCGGCCGACCTCGCCGAGCGCCACTACGCCGTCCACAGTGCGAAGCCGTTCTTCCGCGGCCTCGTGGACTTCATGACGAGCGCGCCGCTTGTCGCGGCGGTCCTCGAGGGCCCGAATGCGATCGCCGTCGTCCGGGCAATGAACGGGGCGACTCGGCCGCACGAAGCGGCGCCGGGCTCGATCCGCGGCGACTTCGCCCTCGAGACCGCCCAGAACCTGGTCCATGCCTCGGACAGCCCGGAGAACGCGGCGGCCGAGATCGAGCTCTGGTTCGCGGCGGACGAGCTGTTCGCCTACGAGCGCGAGATCGACCGCTGGGTGCTGGCTCCCGCGGAGTAGCGCCGGTCGGCAGGCGGTCGACAGCGACGACCGAGCGTCAACAGCGGCGGCGGAGCGTCAGGGGCCAGCGCCGTCGCCCGGACCAGGCTGGCTGATCGCCGGCACCGCTCGGGCGGCCTCCGGAACGCCGAGCCCGCCGGCGCTGACCGCGAGGGCGAGCCCGGCGAGCGCGAGGACCGTAGCCGAGGCGAGTGGCATCCGGTTCTGGCGCGCCGCGGCCGGCAGGACCCAGATCACGTCGAGCGTGCCGGTCGCTGCATGGGCCGCCCGCTCGAACCCGCGCTCGACCGCCCCGACGCCGACCATCGGCCGTCTTGGCAGGCCGGTCGGCCAGCCGGGTCGATCACCGCGTCCT